>RZYE01000376.1 GCA_009930425.1 Actinomycetota bacterium
AAGCGAATCGGGTCCTGGTCGCTCTCGGTCAGCCGCCGGTGCGTGGGCTGGTACAGCGAGAGGCACGGGGGAGTGGGGTCCTGGAGGATCCCGGTCGCGATGTCATGGTCAAACCTGTCAGTTCTCTCCATGCCTCCAGTCTCCCGCGGCGTGGCATGCGCCACAACAGGTCTCGCGTGCGGGGGTTGCCGCGCCATCCCGGCACGAGAGCGCTGTCCGTGGTTGCGGCGCACCTCCTCGCGAGCGCGGGCAGCCGTGACGTGGCTCGCTCTGAGTCTCCACGTGCGTGCGCAGTCCTGGCCTGACATCCGTGAGGTTCCCAATTGCGTACGCAGTCTTGGCGCGCTTCCCCAATGCGGCCCTTGTGACGTGTCCGTGGGTGGTGGGAGGTGCTGCGGCGGCGCGGGGTGTGGGTTCGTGCGCGCGGTGCGGGTGATGGAAGGCTTACCACGCACGCGCGGTGTGACTTCGCGCGCGCGGTTAGGTGTGGACGGCACACCACGCGCACGAACCCTTACCAGCCGCGCGCGGTGTGACTTCGGTACCGACACCACGGGTACGAACCCACACCACGCGGGCGGGAGCCCCGAAGGAACCGGCTGGAATGCCCCAGGTCGAGCCGGGAACGGACCCACGGACGTCACAAGAGCCCCCCGTGCGCGCAGGATCGGAGCGCCGCCGCAATTGCGTACGCAGTCTTGCGCCGCGTTCCCGTCGGCGGCGGCCAATTGGGGCTCTAGTGACGTGTCCATGGGTGGGGGAGATGCCGCGTTTTGGTCGGCGTGTTGGGTGAAGGTGGTGGCGCGGGACGTGGGTGCGTGCGCGTGGTGCGGTGCCCGGAGCCCTTTCGACGCACGCGCGGTGCGCCTGTCGCCGCTGGGGGTGGCGTGCGCAGGATGCGAACCACTCACGTGCGATCCACTCAGTTCCCTGTGGTTCGCAACGTGGCGCACTGGGCCGGAGGGGGGGCTCCGATTGCGTCAGGTTGCGAACCAGAAGCCGATGGCAACAAGCGAGTGGTTCGGTTGCCAAGGGTTTCGTGGGCTGGTGGGGCGGGATTCGGGCTCGCTGGGGCGGGTTTCGGGCTCGCTGGGGCGGGTTTCGGGCTCGCTGGGGCGGGTTTCGGGCTCGCCGGGGCGGGTCTCGGGCTCGCCGGGGCGGGTCTCGGGCTGGCGGGTCGGGTCCCCGGGGGGCGGGGCACCGGACGATCCGTGAGAGCCCGAGGAGACACCGTGTCGCGCCGATGCGACGAACGGACCCCACGAGGCCCGCCGGCACAGCCCACGTCCAGGAATCGACCCACGGATCAGTCGCGAGTGCCCCAATGGCGTACGCAGAACGTTCTGGCGGGTGGTGTACCGCCCGCAGGAACGTCCCAGACCCGCAGGATCGTTCTGCGTACGCTGTTGGGGGTCAGGGCGGGCCACACGGGACCCGCTGGATCGTTCTGCGTACGCAATTGGGAACCAGGTGGGCCGCAGGTCCCGCGGCCGCTCGTGTCCCGTGGCCGCAGGTCCCGTGGCCGCTCGTGCCCAGACGCTTCTCGTGTCCCGTGGCCGCTCGTGTCCAGACGCCGCTCGTGTCCAAACGCCGCTCGGGCCCCCGGGTCGCTGTCCGGTCAGGCGATCTGGCGCTGCTGCTCTTTGACGGGAATCATGACGATGAGTCCGGCGAGCAGCACCGCCACGATGCCGAGGATCCCCCAGTACTGCGTGTTCTCCTTGCCCGTGACCAGAGCGCCGAGCCCGATCATGAGGCCGAACGCGGCCGGCGACATGAAGGACACCACGCGGCCCGTGGTCGCGTACAGGCCGAAGATCTCGCCCGCTCGCCCCACCGGGATGAGCCGGGCGAGGAAGGTGCGGGAAGCCGACTGGGCGGGTCCCACGAACACGGTCATGAGCATCCCGGAGATCCAGAACACGATCGGGCCGCGGTCGTACAGGAAGAAGATCGCGATGCCGAGGATCACCAGGGAGACGAGGGAGATGAGGATGACGCGCTTGGGTCCGATCCTGTCG
>RZYE01000062.1 GCA_009930425.1 Actinomycetota bacterium
AGACATGAGCACCATTGCACTGACCGAGGAAAACTTCGTCAGCACGATCGAGGACAACTCGATCGTCCTGATCGACTTCTGGGCCGAGTGGTGTGCCCCCTGCCGGATGTTCGGGCCCGTCTTCGAGCAGTCCTCGGAGCAGCACGACGACATCGTGTTCGCCAAGGTGGACACCGAGGCGCAGCAGAACCTCGCCGGCGCCATGGGCATCACCTCGATCCCGACCCTCATGGCGTTCCGTGAGGGGATCGGCGTCTTCGCCCAGCCCGGCGCCATGCAGTCCGCCAGCCTGGAGAAGCTCATCGAGGCGATCCGCGACCTGGACATGGAGGACGTGCGCGCCCAGATCGAGCAGCAGCAGAAGGACGCGGCAGCCAACTGACCTCGTTCGTCGAGCCCGGCCCACCACGGGGCCGGGCTCGACGCATGTCAGGACGCGTCGCGTGCACCGAGCACGTGGCGCAGCGCCCCCTCGAGCGTGGGTTGGCGGAACTCGTAGCCACTCGCCTCCGCCGCGGCGGAGCTCACGCGCTGGTTCGCGAGCGCGAGCAGGTCCGCCCCCTCCGCTCCCAGCAGCAACTTGGGACCGAACGCCGGTACGGGAACGAGGGCGGGACGCCGGAGCACGGAACCGAGGGTTCGCGCGAACTCCCGTGACGTGACGGGGACGGGAGCGACGCCGTTCACCGGGCCGGACAGCGAGTCCGTCAGCACCGCATGGGCGTAGATCCCCACGATGTCGTCGATGGAGATCCAGCTCTGCCAGGCGCTGCCGTCGCCGAGGGGCCCACCCACGCCGGTGCGGAAGAGCGGGAGCTGCTGTGCCAGCGCCCCCCCACGCGGCGTCTGGACGATGCCGGTGCGCACGTTCACGACGCGGAGACCTGCCTCCCTCGCGGGGGCGGTGGCGGCCTCCCAGTCGACGCACACCGACGCGATGAAGTCGTCGCCCGGGTCATCCACCTCGCGGACCCACCCCTGTCGGTCAGCTCCGTAGTAGCCGATGCCCGACGCCGCCACGAGGGTGCGTGGACCTCCCAGTCGGGCGAGCACCTCGGAGAGCCGCCTGGTCGGACCGACCCGGGACTCATGCACCTCGCGCTTGTGCGACTCGGTGAAGCGCTTGCCGATCGGCTTCCCCGCGAGATGGACCACGACGTCGATCCCGGCGAGCGCCTCCTCGTCGATCGCCCCGGTCCCCGGGTCCCATCCGATGGCGCCGGGCGTGCTGCCGCGGACGATCGGGACCACCTCATGGCCCAGCGAGCGCAGGAACGCGTCCAGTTCGCGGCCGATCAGGCCGGTGGAGCCGGACATGGCGATGCGGAGCGGTTCCGAGGGGTGGGCAGCGGCGAACGCGAGATCGTCGAGGAGTTGGCGGTGCCGGTAGTCGAACATCCGGCGGAGCTGGCCCTGGACGATGGGGGACCCGATGGACCGGGCGGGACCGATCGCCGCCCTCGGCAGGTCGAAGCTCACGTCGTCGCGCACCCGGGTGGATCCGCCGAGATCCTCGAAGCGGTGGTGGTGCACCCAGTTCGGCAGAGGTCCGCGCACCGCACGGTCGGAGAAGGACTCGGGCGGGCGGTAGTCGAAGTGCTCGGCGACCCACCTGTTGAACGGTGGCGGCGCCCCGTTGAGCAACAGCTCGGCGCGGGACCCGTTGCGGAGCCCCATCGTGGGCTCCGTTCCCACATCCGCCATGAAGGGTGGCGTCAGCCGCCGGATCGCCCCGGGCCGTTCGTGCCACGCGAACACGGCGTCACGAGGGTGGGGGACGGTCTGGTCGAAGCGACAGGAAATCACGTGGCCTCCTCGGTCCTCAGGAGGAGTCTGGCACGCACTCCCGCGGTGCGGACAGCGCTCCGACCGGCGGCAACGCACCTTCACAGCCTCCACACAGATCACTGCACCCGGATGGCTGCACGCGCATCACCGTTCGGCGTAGTCGGCCCAGAGGTCGGCCGCGGAATCGACGCTGAGCACCATCTCGACGTCGGCCACCCGGCCGTCCTCGAGTGCTGCCGTCCCCGCGCACACCAGGAGGACGTACTGCTCGCCGGCGGGAGGCAGCGCGACGATGGGCTGGTGGTCGGCCACCGTGACGGCCGGGGCCGTCCAGCCGGTGATCGGGAGGTCGCCGTACTGCGTTGCGAGGTCGAGCGTCGCCTGCGCGACGTCCTCGCAGCCGTAGAGGGGCAGGACCGGTGGCCCGGGCTGGTCGGGCGCGACGACCGGATCGCTCGAGCTGTGGGCCAGCGCCTGAAGGGTGCTGGAGGCACCCGCCCAGGTGACGAGCGCGATGCCGAGCAGTCCGGCACCGACGGCGGCAAGGGCCGCACGGGTCGATCGCGGCGGGCGGGAGTCCACGGGTCGGACCACGGTGCGGGGGTCGATCCAGGGGGCGAGCGGGATGTCCGGCAGGTCGTTGCGGACGTGGTTCGTCCACGACCGGCCGTCATGGAACCGCTCGAGGCCGGGCTGGCGCGGGTCGTCGTACCAGCCCGGCGTCATGCTCACGAGAGTGCGGCGGCGACCGCGAGTCGGAGCGCGAGGTCGAAGTTCGACTCCCGCTCCTCCGCCGTCATGTCGGCCGAGTGGTCGAGCAGGTGGTCGGACACCGTGAGGACGGTGAGCGCCTCGCGCCCGAACTCCGCCGCGGCGCCGTACATCGCGGCAGCCTCCATGTCCACGCCCAGCACCCCGTAGCGCGCGAGGTTCTCGGTGAGGCCGGGGACCTCGAGGTAGAAGTGGTCACGGGAGATGATCGTGCCGACGTGGACCCGGTCGCTGTCGCCAGCTGCCGCGACAGCCGCGCGAGCAAGGCCGAAGGAGGCGACGGCGGAGAAGTTGATGCCGGGGATGCGATGCTGGTTCATCGAGGAGTCCGTGTGGGCGCCGGTCGCCACGATCACGTCGCCCACCTTCACCTGGTGGGCGATACCCCCGGTGGTGCCGACGCGGATCACCCGCTCCACGTCGAAGAACCTGAAGAGCTCGGTGACGTAGATGGTGGCGGAGGGCTGCCCCATCCCGGAACCCATGACAGAGAGCGGCCGGCCCTCGTGGGTGCCGGTGAACCCCAGCATGCCCCGGACGTTGGTGACCTCCCGGGCGTCGGGCATCAGCTTCTCCGCGATCCTCTGGGCCCGCTTCGGGTCCCCGGGCATGAGGACGGCCGGAGCGAAGTCACCCTTCTCGGCGGCGATGTGCGGTGTTGCCATGATGCGTTCCCCTTCGTCGTCAGAACTCCTCGTGGCGGGCTCCCCCCCCGGTCCGGCCACGGTGCGGTGCGGAGGCGCCGCGGCCGACTGTGGGAGAATCCGTCGTGGTGTCGATTCTCCCGGGAGCGCCGTCACGGCGCCAGCGGGGTGGGAAGGGAATGCATGCACAGGGTCCGGCTGGTCGCGTTCGACCTCGATGACACGCTCGCCCCCTCGAAGTCGGCGATTCCGCCCGACATGGCCCGGGCGCTGCGGGACCTGCTCGAGGTCGTCGACGTGTGCGTCATCTCCGGGGGCCAGTGGCTGCAGTTCGAGACCCAGGTCATCGCCCACCTCGATGCGGACCAGTCCCAGGCGGACCGGCTGCACATCATGCCCACCTGCGGCACCCGGTACCTCCGGCTCGGCGCCGACGGCTGGCAGAGCGTCTACGAACACCTCCTCCCGGATGACGTCCGTGCCCGCGTGAAGGACCTGCTCGGCGTCCAGGCGCGGTCGCTGGGGTTGTGGGAGGAGGAGGCCTGGGGCGAGGTCATCGAGGACCGAGGCTCGCAGATCACGTTCTCGGCACTGGGCCAGGAGGCCCCGTTGGAGGCGAAGCGCGCCTGGGACCCCTCCGGTGAGAAGCGGATTGCGCTCGCGCGGGCGCTCGCCCCCCACCTGCCGGACCTCGAGGTGCGGGCCGGCGGATCGACCTCCGTGGACATCACGCCGGCGGGGGTCGACAAGGCGTACGGGATGAGGGCGTTGGCGGAGCAGACGGGGATCGCCCTGGAGGAGATGGTGTTCGTGGGGGACCGCCTCGATCCGGACGGGAACGACTACCCGGTGAAGGCGCTGGGAGTTCGGTGCATCGAGACCACCGGGCCGGAGATGACGGTGGAGGTCATCGACCGGCTGATCGAGGAGATCGGGGAGGACACATGAGGCACGCGAGCGGCACCCGCCGCAATTCGATCCTCGCCTGGCTGCTCGCCGCAGTCGTGGTGGTCGCCGTGGCAGTGGGCGCCTGGCTCTGGTCGGCCTCCGCGACGGCGGCGCGGGGGCTCGCGCTCGCGCCCGACCTCGGGCCGGCGACGCCGGCGGTCGCGTCCGGTGAGGTCGTCACCCTTCCCGGTGGCGACGCCACCGCTGCTTCCGTGCAGCTCTCGGAGGTGCTGTACGGCGCCGCGCCCGTGGTCGCGCTGGCGACCCCGGACTCCCTGGCCGAGGCGAGCGCCGCGACCGCCGGACTCGCCATCCCCCTCCTGGTCGCGCCCGCGGATGGCGAGGGGACCGAACTCGTCGCAGAGCTGGAGCGGTTGGGGACGATCGCCGTCGCACGCATCGGGGCGTCGCCCCCCACGGGGATCGACGTGACGGACGTGCGGCTCGCCCACCTCAAGCGCTCGGGGAGCCCCGCGGTCACCCCGCACGTCCTCGTCGCCACCGAGGAGGAGCGGGACGTCGCCGAGGCGATCCTCAGCCCGGTGGGCGGGGTCGCCGAGGTCGCGGTGGAGGACCCGCGCGGCGCCGTCGACGTGATCCGGGCGATCGCGGAGAACCCGGACTCGGCGCTCGTGGTCATGGGGGACTTCGACCCGGACTACCAGTGGAAGCTCGAGACCGTCCTCACTGGAGTGGAACTGCCCGGTGGGGGACAGCTCGCCGCTCCCGGCAAGCTCTACGTGGCGCTCTACGGCCACCCCGGATCGGCCGTCCTCGGCGTGCTGGGGGAGCAGGGTGTCGAGGCGACCGTCGAACGGGCCCGCGCGCACGCCGCGCCCTACGAGGCGCTCACGGATCGGACCGTGGTTCCCGCGCTCGAGATCATCGCGACGATCGCGTCGGCCGGACCGGGACCGGACGGGAACTACTCCGCCGAGGCGGACATCTCGACCCTCCGACCGCTGGTGGACGCGGCGGCCGCGAACGGCCTCTACGTGGTCCTCGACCTCCAGCCCGGCCGTACCGACTTCCTGACCCAGGCGAAGCTGTACGAGGAGTTGCTGCTCGAGCCGCATGTCGGGCTCGCCCTCGACCCCGAGTGGCGCCTCAGGCCGGACCAGGTGCACCTGCGGCAGATCGGATCCGTGGACATCGACGAGGTGAACGAGGTGTCCAACTGGCTCGCCGACCTCGTCCGGGAGAACCGGTTACCGCAGAAGGTCCTCATCCTCCACTCGTTCCGCATCAGCATGACCCCGGAGATCGACCGCCTCGACACCTCCCGCGACGAACTCGCGATCACCATGCACGTCGACGGACAGGGCGCGCAGGGGGCCAAGCAGGACACGTGGCGTGCCCTGCACGACTACGCCCCCAACATGCCCTTCTGGGGATGGAAGAACTTCTACGACGAGGACACGCCCGCGATGCTCACCCCCGAGCAGACCATCGCGGGCGTGGACCCCACCCCGATCTTCATCTCGTACCAGTGAGGAGTGCGCGGCGCGGTTGGTGTGCCCGCCGCAGGCGTGCTGGAATTGGGGCATGACCACCAGCCCCACCCCCCGTCCGGCGGACCGGCCTGCCACGCCGGAGAAGAAGCAGCCCGAGCCGTCCGGCAAGGCCCAGCAGCCCGGAAATCCCATCGGATGGGTGGCCCTTGCCGTTGCCGTGGTGGTCACCTTCATGCAGGCGGCCTTCAACTACACGGTGCCGGGGGTGGCCGACTCCGAGAGCCCGGCGCGCGCGGTGCTGCTGTTCCTCTCCCTCATCGGCGGCGTCGTCGCCGCGGTGCTCGGCGTGGTGGCCCTCGCCCAGAAGCGCTCGCCACGGTGGCCCTCCATCGCAGCGCTGGCCGTCGGCCTGAACGTCTTCCTCGTCACGGTGGCCGCATGGGTCGGGTCGCTCGTCGCCGAGGCGTGAGCCGGTGACCCCACCCCGGGGTTCGCTCCTCCGGTACGCCGCCTTCGCGGCGCTGGTGCTGGTGCTCGCCGTCGTCGTCGGCGTGACGACGGCGCGGGCCGAGTCCACCCTCGGCCCCCACCGGGCCTCCTTCTCGGTCGAGCTGTCCCGGGTGGTCCTCCTCGACCTCGGACCACTCGGCGCCATCCACCTCGACTCCCCGGTCGCGCCGCTCGGCGTGCGGGTGGTGGTCCACGAGATCCCCTCGGCCGGCTTCGACGGCGACGTCCTCGAGGGCCTCGGGGCCGATGCGATCGCCTACGCCCAACTCGTCTCCCAACCCCGGGCGGCGATCATGCCCGCCGTCGACGCCCTCGTCTTCGACGCCCTCGGCCGGGCCGCGATCCTCGCCGGGACCGGCCTCGCCGTCATCGCGCTCCTGCGTGGCTCGGGCAGTCGGCTCGCGGTCACGCGCCGGGGGGCCGCCGCGGCCGGCGTCATCGCGCTGGCCGTCGTGAGCGTCGGCGTCATGCCCACCCTCCTGCGCTCCGAGGCGCCGGCGAACCGTGCGGCCGTCCTCGACGGGACGCCGTTCGCGGGCGTCGCCGTCTCGGGGCGGCTGGCGGACCTGGTGAACACCTGGGGACCGATGCTGCTCGCGGCGTATGAGGAGTCGGAGGCGTTCTACGACGGGATCGCCGAGGGCATCGCCCTTCAGTTCCGTCCCGCGGTCGCGCAGCCCGCGCCCCGGTCCGGGTGGGACCTGCCGGCGCCGCTCGACGAGGACTCCCTCACCACCGTGGTGTTCGTCTCCGACCTGCACTGCAACGTGTCGATGGGCCGGGTCGTCGGCGCGCTCGTCGAGGCGAGTGGGGCCGAGCTGATCCTCAACGGCGGGGACACCGTGGTCTCGGGCACGGCGGCGGAGGCCTTCTGCGTGAATGCCTTCGCCGAGGAGTTCGCCGTCCCGGTGGTGGTCGCGGACGGCAACCACGATTCGGTCGTCACCGCCCAGCAGGAGGAGGCGGCAGGCTGGACCGTCCTCCGGGGCCAGCCCGTCGAGGTGGCGGGGTTGCGCATCCTGGGGGACACGGACCCGACCCTCACCGCCATCGGGGCCGGGACCGTCCCGGAGCGCGACGAGACCGTGGCGGGACTGGGAGTCCGGCTCGGCGAGACCGCCTGCGAGGTGGGCGGCGTGGACGTCCTGCTCGTCCACAACCCCATCGCCGCGCATCCCGCTGCGCGGGACGGCTGCGCGCGGCTCACCCTGTCGGGACACCTGCACCGCCAGGTGGGCCCGGAGGCCACGAACGCCGGCGGGTGGACCTACGTCTCGTCGTCGTCGGGTGGCGGCAACTACGGCGGGCGCACGATCGGGGCGCTGCAGACGTCCGCGGACCTCACGGTGCTCCGGTTCGCCGACGGGGAGCCGCTCGACATGAGCCTGGTCACCGTCGGTCCGGAGGGTGTCGTTACAGTTGGCCCATGGCGCGAATTCCCGAGGACGACGTCGACCCCGTCGACGAGCTCGACGAGCTCCTGACCGAGGACGAGCTGCTCCTCGAGGAACAGGAACTGGAGAAGCTCGACAAGGCCCGCCCGACCCGGCTGCAGCGCGCCGGAGGGGCGCCCCGCCCGTTCTCGTGGCTCCTGGTGGCCGCGGGTCTCGTGGGGATGTGGGCCTCGGTGGAGCTCGTGCGCGCCGAGCTCACCTGGCGTGAGGACCCCCTCGCCGCCCTCGGGTGCGACATCAACCCCGTGATCGGGTGCAGCACGTTCCTCGGCACCCCGCAGGGGAGCCTGCTCCTCGACATCCCGAACGCCGTGCTCGGTGTGGGGGCCTTCGGCGCGCTGATCGGGGTGGGGCTGGTGTTCGCCGCGGGAGGTCGCGTGCGGCGCTGGATGTGGTGGCTGCTGAGCGGGGTCGTCCTCGGCGGGCTCGCGTTCGTGGTGTGGCTGGCGTACCAGTCCATGGCGGTCATCGGCTCGCTCTGCCCATACTGCGTGGTGACCTGGCTGGTGGTCATCCTCGTGGGGGTCCACCTCCTGGCGCGCGCGGCGCAGGCAGGGCACCTCCCCGTCACGGAGCGACTCGCCCGCACGCTGGTCACCGAGCGATGGTTGATCGTGGGTGGCGCCTATGCGGTGCTGCTGGTGCTCGCCGTGGTGGTCTTCTGGGACAAGTGGAAGCTGGTCCTCGGACTGTAGCCGTTCAGCCGAGGTCCGGGGAGGACACCGAGGCAGGGACGTGGTCCCCGTGTCCGAGGTCGCGCAGCGCGGCACGCACCGCCTCGGCGTTCGCCGTGACCTCCTCGCCGGGGACCCGGCGGGCGTTCGCGAAGGTGAGGGCCTCCTCGCTCCACGCGGGCAGGACGTGCAGGTGGGTGTGGGGCACCTCGAACCCGGCGATGATGAGCGCCGCCCGGGGGGCACCGAACGCCCGCTGCTGCGCGAGGCCCACCCGCTTGGAGACCACGATGAGGTGGGCCAGCACGTCGTCCTCCGCAGCGGTGAACTGGTCCACCTCCACCCGGGGCACCACGAGCATGTGCCCCGGCGTGATCGGTTCGATGGTCGCGAACGCGACGCACACCTCGTCCGCCCACGCGAAGTTGCCGGGGATGCTGCCGTCGATGATGAGGGAGAACACGCTGCTCATGACCCCATCATGCCCCGCTGCCGGCCCGCCGGGCACCCCGCGCTCATGCGGTAGGCTTGTGGTCATGAGGACCGGAATGCTCCTTCGCTAGCCGCGCGCCACGCGCGGCGGAACCTCCCTGACCGGGAGGTTTTTTCATGCCCGGAGCACCAGGGAGGACGCGATGACTGTGGACACCACCCCCACCCACCGCTACACGGCGGCCATGGCCGAGGAGATCGAGCGCCGCTGGCAGGACAGGTGGGACGCCGAGGGCACCTTTGCGGCGGACAACCCGGCCGGATCGCTGGCCGGTCCGCGCGCGGAGCGGGAGAAGTTCTACCTGTTGGACATGTTCCCCTACCCCTCGGGCAAGGGGCTGCACGTCGGGCACCCGCTCGGCTACATCGCCACGGACGTGGTCGGCCGCTTCGAGCGGATGCGGGGGAGGAACGTCCTCCACACCCTCGGGTACGACGCGTTCGGCCTGCCTGCCGAGCAGTACGCCGTCCAGACCGGGCAGCACCCCCGCGTCACCACGGAGGAGAACATCGCCACCATGCGGCGCCAGCTCCGCCGCCTCGGCCTCGCGCACGACCAGCGGCGCAGCTTCGCCACCACCGACCCGGACTACGTGCGCTGGACTCAGTGGATCTTCTCCCGCATCTTCGAGGCGTGGTACGACCCCGAGGCTCCGGGCCGCGACGGCGGGACCGGCCGTGCCCGCCCCATCGCCGAACTCGTGGCCCAGTTCGAGTCGGGGGAGCGGGAGGTCCCCGGCGGGCGGCCGTGGCAGGAGCTGAGCGCCGTGGAGCGTTCCGCGGTCCTCGACGGCTTCCGGCTCGCGTACATCTCGCAGGCACCGGTGAACTGGTGCCCCGGCCTCGGCACGGTGCTGGCCAACGAGGAGGTCACCAACGAGGGACGCTCCGAGCGCGGCAACTACCCGGTCTTCAAGCGCAACCTCAGCCAGTGGATGATGCGGATCACCGCCTACGCCGACCGCCTGATCGCGGACCTCGACACCATCGACTGGCCCGAGAAGGT
>RZYE01000377.1 GCA_009930425.1 Actinomycetota bacterium
CAGCCGGCCGGAGCTCATCCGCGCCTCCGTGGAGGACTCGCTCCGGCGGCTCCGCGTGGACGTGATCGACCTGCTCTACCAGCACCGCGTGGACCCGAACGTGCCGATCGAGGACGTGGCCGGCACGGTCCGGGAGCTGATCGACGCCGGCAAGGTGCGGCACTTCGGCCTGTCCGAGGCCGCGGCCGGGACGATCCGGCGGGCGCACGCGGTCCAGCCGGTCACGGCGCTGCAGAGCGAGTACTCCCTCTGGTACCGCCGCCCCGAGGAGGAGATTATCCCCACCCTGGAGGAGCTCGGCATCGGGTTCGTGCCGTTCAGCCCGCTCGGCAAGGGCTTCCTCACCGGCACCATCGACCCCACCACCACCTTCGAGGCCGTGGACATCCGCAACACCATCCCCCGCTTCACCCCCGAGGCGCGCGCGGCCAACCAGGCGATGGTGGACCTGCTCGGCGAGATCGCGACGGCGAAGCGCGCTACCCCCGCGCAGGTGGCCCTCGCGTGGCTGCTCGCCCAGAAGCCGTGGATCGTGCCGATCCCGGGCACGCGCAAGCTGCACCGGCTCGAGGAGAACCTCGGTGCGGCGGAACTGGAACTCACGTCAGCCGACCTCGCCGCGATCGAGGAGGCGGCCGCCCGCATCACGATCGAGGGAGCGCGCTACTCCGAGGCACAGGAGAGGCAGACGAACCTCTGACAGGAGCCGCCGTCAGGTCCTCTGCCCGGCGGCCCCGGCCGGCCCGACGCCCGCGTGTGGCACTCGCCGGAGGTCCAGGCCCTCGATTCCGGAGAAGTCGTCCGGGTTGCGCGTGAAGAGCGGCAGCCCGTTGGAGATCGCCGTCGCCGCGATGAGCGCGTCGTAGGCGCGGGCCGCGGGCTTCCGTCCCGCGCGTCGCAGCGAAGCCGCGACCACGCCGAACGCCCGGGCGGACGCGGCGTCGAACGGCAGTGGTTCGAAGTCGGCCTCCGCTTGCTGGAGGTGCGCCTGCCGGGCGGCGCGCTCCGTCTCGGACCGCGCAACGAGCGGGCCAACCGAGAGTTCGGCGAGCGTGATCGCCGTGATGAGGGGCTCCGAGGGCAGGTCCTGCGCGTCCAGATCGGCGAGGTCGATGAGAGTGGAGGTGTCGAGGATTCCTTTCACAGCGTGGGATCCACGATCTCGTCGATGTCAACGCGCAACTGGGCGGCGTCGACGTGGGGCAGGTGACGACGTCGTTCGATCAGTTCCGTGACGGGCGCGGGCCGGCGGGGGAGCGGGCTCACCTGGGCGACGGGCTCGCCGTCGCGGGTGACGGTGAGGGTCTCGCCGCGCGCCACGCGCGCGATGACGTCCCCACCGTGGTTCCGCAGCTCGCGGATGGTGACATTGGCCATGCGCAGTAGTGTATCACCCGTGATACACCGGCACGCCCGGCAGCTGGTGGCGCCTTGATTCGACAATCATCGAATCAGCGCGCCATACTTCCTCCGTGACCGCGACCCTCCCCCCACGGCTCCAGGCGGACATGGTGGCGCCGTCCCGGCAGACCGCCGGGTGCAGCCCCGACCCCGTCCCTCCGGGCATCACGCCGGACCGGGCCGCGCGCCTCGCGCGCGGCTACCGGGCGCTGGCCGACCCCACTCGCCTCCTCCTGCTGGCCACCCTCGCGGCGCACGACGGCGGGACCGCCTGCGTCTGCGACCTCAGCGTCCCTCTCGACCTCAGCCAGCCGACCATCTCCCACCACCTGAAGGTGCTGCGCGATGCCGGGCTCGTGACGTCCGAGCGCCGCGGCACGTGGGTCCACTACCACCTGGAGCGCGAGGCGCTCGCAGAACTCATGCCCCTCGACGCACTCACCCCCGCTCGCTGAACGTCCAGAACGGAATCCCCATGACCTCTCCCCAGCAACCCACGCCTACTCCACGGCCTTCCGCCGCCACCCCACCCCACCCCACGATCCAGGCCGCCAGCGCGGACGAGCACCACGTTGCCGCGCGCCTCTCCACCCTCGACCGCTTCCTGCC
>RZYE01000378.1 GCA_009930425.1 Actinomycetota bacterium
GGCGAGGGCAGCGGTGGCTGCCATCGCGCCCATGTAGATCTTCTTCTTCACAGATTCTCTCCTGCAATCACAAGGGTGCCGGACCTCGGGGTTCCCGGGGATCGACGGCGTCGTCCCCCCAGCTTAGCCATCGCACGCCCACCGGTCAGCAGGAGTGCGGCGGCCCAGCCAAAGCGTTACCAAGCCGTATCCTCCGAGGGCTCAGACCCTATGTAGGTGACGGGTCTCGGGGGGCTTGTGGGGCCAGGACCCCGCAGTGCAGATTCGTGGATCATCTCCGAGGTGGGCTCGGGGATGCCGACATGCATTGGAGGTCCTGGTGTTTACGGAGCGTACGGCGGTAGGTCTGGATGTGCACGCCCGGTCGGTGCGAGCGGCGGCGTTGGACACGGTGACGGGCGAGGTCGTCCAGGCGCGTCTGGGGGCGGACACCGCGCTGGTCGTGGGGTGGGTGCTGGGAGTGCAGGAACGGTTCGGGGTCGCGGCCGCGGCGTACGAGGCCGGCCCGACCGGGTTCGGGTTGGCGCGCGCGATCGATGAGGTGGGAGTGCGGTGCACGGTCGCGGCGCCCTCGAAGATCCTGCGCCCTGCGGGGGATCGGATCAAGACCGACGCGAGGGACGCGATCCTGCTGGCCCGGTTGCTGCGGATGGATGAGTTGACCCCGGTGCGGGTCCCGACCCTGGCGGAGGAAGCAGCCCGGGACCTGGTGCGGGCCCGGGATGACGCGCGCACCGATCTGATGGCGGCCCGCCACCGGTTGTCCAAGCTGCTGCTCCGGCACGGCCTGGTGTACGACAAGGACGCCTGGACCGGTATCCATGACGTGTGGTTACGGCGGGTGCGGCGGGAGGGCCTCCAGGGTGCCGGGCGCGGGACCCTGACCGCCTTCGATACCGCTTACGACGCCGCGGCGGGAATCCAGGCTCGCAAGAAGCGGCTGGAGGACACCATCGAGGAGATGGCGGAGACCTCGCAGTTCTCCGAGGTGACCACCCGGTTGTGCTGCCTGCGCGGGGTCTCCACCCTGACCGGGTTCGGCCTCGCGGTGGAGATCGGGGACTGGGACCGCTTCACCGGCGCCACCATCGCCGCGTACCTCGGACTGGTGCCCTGCGAGCACTCCTCGGGCGGCTCCCGAAGTCTGGGACCGATCACGAAGACCGGGAACACCCACGCCCGGCGCCTCCTCATCGAGGCAGCCTGGCACCACAAGGGCACCTACCGGCCGGGAAAGACCATGCTCGCCCGCTGGGCCAAGGCCCCCGCCCCGGTCGCTGCCCGCGGGGATGCGGGCAACCGGCGCCTCCACCACCGCTGGCAGGCCCTGGCGGCCAAGAACAAGAAGCACACCGTCGCCAACACCGCGATCGCCCGCGAACTGGCCGGCTGGTGCTGGTCACTGGCCACGATGGACACCTGACCGGCCCCGTCTTCGTTCATCCTTCGAGAAGGACAATGGCTGCAGCGTGAGGGGCAAACCAGCGCCTCTTCTGTGAGCAACCCACCCGGGTCACGCTCGACCTCAGAGAAGCCCGAACGCCCCCGCCGAAACAAGGGTCATGCGGTACCCAACCCGCGCATATCAGACACCGCGTCGCCAGACACGCCGCCCACCCCCACCCCGAAGACGAACGAACAAGCGCCGCCACGCAACCCAGCCTGGCGGCGCTTGACCCTGCCCCTTGACAAAAACCCCTACATATCAGATGAGTGCCGGAACGTTCTGCGCGAGCATGAAGACGGCGATCGCGACGAGCATGGCGATGAACGCGGCGCTGAGGTGGCGGGGATCCGCCTTCGCCGACAGCCGTCCCCCAAGGAGGCTGCCCGCCACCGCGCCGAGCGCGAACATGCCGATCAGGGGCCAGTCGAGGCCCTCCAGGCCGAGCGCGAGGCGGGAGGCGAGTGCCGTCGCGCTGTTGACGGCGATGACGAGGAGCGAGGTCCCCACCGCGGCCCGGATGGGGAAGCCGAGGACGAGCGTGAGCGCCGGGACGATCGCGAAG
>RZYE01000379.1 GCA_009930425.1 Actinomycetota bacterium
CCGCCGCGGCCGGTGCCCGTGCCGGACCCACAGCCAGAGGACCACCAGCACGGGGGAGAGGTACTCGATCAGGAGCGCCACGCCCACCGAGAGGTACTGGACCGCCGTGAAGTAGGAGAGCTGGGCAAGCGCCACCCCGAACAGGCCGAACAGCACCACCTCGCGGCCGTTCTCCGCCAGCAGGTGCCAGCGGCCCCGCAGGGAGAGGATCCCGGGGACGAGGAGGACGGCGGCGGACACGCCGATGCGGAACAGCACGGCGGCCCCGGGGGTCCAGCCGATCGCGAGCAGGGCGGCCGCGAATGTCCCGGAGGTCGCGAAGGTGAGCGCGGACAGCAGGGCGAAGACGGGTCCCAGTGCGGGACGGGGGTGGACACTCACGCCACGACACTACAATCCCGGATCATGAGCACAGCACCGGTAGTGGCCTTCATCGGCAGGTCAGGAGCGGGCAAGACCACCCTCCTGGAGAAGGTGGTGCGCGAGTTGACCGCCCGCGGGCGGCGCGTGGCCACCGTCAAGCACCACTCGCACCGCGGCTTCGAGATCGACCGTGAGGGCAAGGACAGCTGGCGGATGGCCCGCGCCGGGAGCCGGCACGTGGTGGTGGCCTCCCCGGACAAGGTGGCGGCCTACCGCACGCTGGAGCGCGAGTTGGGCCTGCCGGAGATCGTCGCGGGCATCGAGGACGCGGACATCATCCTCGTGGAGGGCTACCGGGACGCCGACGTCCCCCACATCGAGGTTGTCCGCGGCACCCCCGAGTTCCTCGGTTCGCCCGAGCGGCGGGTGGCCGTGGTGACCGACCTGCCCGTCGACGTCGGCGTGCCGGTGTTCGGCTTCAGCGACGTCGCGGGCGTGGTCGCGTTGATCGAATCGGACCTGTCCCCGCGGCCTCCGGCGTGAGAGACTGATGGGGCTGCTCGGCGGGTCCGCCCACCGGGTGGTGTGAGAACTGGGTCCAGGCAAGCGGGACCCAACAACGTGAGGAATGTACATGGCACAGGGAACCGTCAAGTGGTTCAATGCCGAGAAGGGCTTCGGATTCATCGCGGTCGACGGCGGCGGGAACGACGTGTTCGTTCACCAGACCGCCATCGACACGAAGGGCTTCCGGACCCTGGACGAGGGTCAGCGAGTCGAGTTCAACATCGTCGAGGGCCCCAAGGGCCTGAACGCTGAGGGAGTCAGGGTCATCTGAGAGACGTCTCGACAGTGGGCCCCGGGAGGAATCCCGGGGCCCACTCCTTTCCCCGGGGACTCCGCTCGGCTAGGTTGCGGGGATGGCGTCCGACGCGATCCAGCTCACCGTCCCCGGCCCGCACGGGGACCGGGAGGTCCGGCTGTCCAGCCCGTCCCGGGTCCTCTGGCCGGATCTCGGCCTGACCAAGCTGGACCTCGCCGAGTACGTGATCGCCGTCGGCGAGGCTTTCGTGGCCGCCAACGGGGACCGTCCGGTCTCCCTTGAGCGGTACCCCGACGGCGTGGGCGGCGAGTCGTTCTTCTCCAAGAACCCGCCGCGCGGCGCGCCGGCGTGGGCGCGGTCCGTGACCGTGACCTATCCGTCCGCCCGCGCCCACCCACAGCTCGTCATCGATGAGGTGGCCACCGCCGTGTGGGCGGTCCAGATGAACACCGTGGTCTTCCACCCGTGGGCCTCGCGGGCGGCAGCCTCTGACCTCCCCGACCAGCTGCGCGTGGACCTCGATCCACAGCCGGGGACGGACTTCGCCGATGCCGTGCCCGCCGCCCGCGAGCTGCGAGAGATCCTCGCCGAGACCGGCCTCACCGCCTTCCTCAAGACGTCGGGCAACCGGGGCCTGCACGTCTACGCCCCGATCGTGCCGGAGCGTGAGTTCCTGGACGTCCGCCACGCCGTCATCGCCGCGGCGCGCGAGCTCGAGCGCCGGATGCCCGAGCAGGTCACCACGTCGTGGTGGAAGGAGGAGCGCGGCGAGAAGGTGTTCGCGGACTTCAACCAGGCGAACCGGGACCGCACCATCGCCGG
>RZYE01000063.1 GCA_009930425.1 Actinomycetota bacterium
CCGCCCTCCACCTCCAGCCGCACCGCCGGCACCGGGGAGTCCGCCACCTCCTCCACCGGCACGCGCGCGTACACCGCCGTGCCGCACGAGGGCAGGTGGTCCATCGGGAAGAACGCCATGAACGGGTGCCCGTCCAGCACCCCGGACTCGTCCAAGTGGCCCCGCAGCCTCTCCGGGGCCCCCACGATCACGACGACGCCGGGCCCCCGCTCCCCCAGCACCCTCACCAGGTCCTCGCGACCCTTCGAATCACACCGAGCGTTCAAGGTGAACAGCGAGGTCCCCACCGGCCCGGTTGCCAGCGTCCGGGCGGGTAGGTACCCAGAAGCCCATGTGAGCTGCAGCGCGAGCCCGGCAACGGCCACGAGCGCCACCAACCTCCCCCAGCCGCGCCCGGCCGCCAAGAACAGCGCCAACGCCGGCGCCCACGCCACGATCCCCACCGGGATGAACGCGGCAACCATCGCCACGCGGCGATGTACCAACTGCAGCTCGGGGACGGCGTAGAGCAGCACGAACCCACCGCCCACGGCCACGAGAACCCAGGCCAGCTCGAGTCCGAGCGCACTCACGATGCCGCGCCTCCGTCCCGCCGGAACACTCCCCACTGGACTATTCTCGCCCCCAGGCGGGGCCGCGCCTACCGACGCGACGAGCACCAAGCCCCGAAGCCTCCCCACGCAGCAACTGCTCGCATCGCATCGGTCGCGGCCAGATCACGGCTCCTCTCGCAACGTGCTCATCATCACGATCTCGGTTAGCCGTGCATCTTCCACCGCCATAACCTGCAGGTTTACTCAAGAGGGGGGTACCGCTCCGGACCAGCGAGGAAGTGAGACCCTATCCGCCGGCCCGGTGCGCCGCAGGTCGGAGGTATCGTCACTAGAAAGCCCTGAACTCCTGCGAGGCCACCAAATTGATCAAATCACTTGTGCGACGCCTGATACCGAGGGCCGTCCTAACCGAACTGCTTACGATGCGTGAGTTCTTGCTGGACGGTTGGTCCTACCAGCGCTCAACGACTCCTCCATATGGCGATCCTGAGAAGCTGGAGGGTGAACTGCTGGAGACACGGCTCACAATGGATTACCACCGAGTCGAGAAGAGCCTTGCCTTGCCGGAGCCGCGACGGCCGTTCGGACTTGCAGTCGGGCCTCGGATGCAGACGATGTTGGACGGAGCATCTGAGCCCGATCGAATGCAGCCGTACTATCAGTACTCGCTCGACGCTCTGCATGCGCTCGAGAGTTGGAACGAAACTGGGTTCATCGACGAGACGGTCAGCCCTCCCGCTCCGCGGGCAGATACCCATCTCACGCAAGAGCAGACCCAGGACTTCTTCTCATCTCGCCGCAGTGTCAGGAACTTCGATCCGAACAGGAAACCCGACACTGACCTCCTTCTCGAGGCCGCTGAGCTCGCCACCAACACACCTTCGGTGTGCAATCGGCAGGCAAGCCGACTCCACCTCTTCACGGATCGCGACGAGATCCTCCGGATCCTGAGCCTTCAGAACGGGAACTCGGGCTTCGCCGAAACCATTCCCGCGCTCGGCGTGGTGACCGTGCGCCGTGGCCTTTTCACTGGTGCCGGGGAGAGGAACCAACGCTGGATCGACGGTGGGCTGTTCGCCATGACGTTCGTGTGGTCGCTCCACGCATTGGGTCTGAACACCTGCATGCTGAACTGGTCAATGACCAACAAGCCCACGGAGAAGCTGCGGTCTGTGGCGGGAATCGATCCTGAAGAAGATGTCATCGTGCTGATCGCAATCGGCTACGGAGCGGAGGCACACCGGGTCGCACGGTCCGAGCGCCGTTCCGTGTCAGAGGTTGTGCGCCTCCGCTGATCGCCCTCCGGGCCATCGCAGAGCCTCCGCTGCCTTCGCCGAACTCCTCGCCTGAACACGCCTGAGTAGCCGGGGGGAGTTGCACCCCCCGGGCCCCCACGGAACCGGAAGTGAGCCTCTCGGTTCATCCGGCTCTTGTCGTTCTTCTCGACAGGCGACGGTGCACAGACATGGGAATCGTCATCTACTTTCCGGTCCCTTCCTGACCCGCCGCACGGCCGGCGACGCAACCAGCAGGAAATTAACGAGCACACAAGCCGCCCCACCCCGCACCACGCCCAGAACATGGCCGGATTCTTAACGCTGACACGGCAGGAAACCAGCCGCTGAAAAGGCAGGAAACCCCCTGCCGAAACGGCCTACTCCAAGACGATCACAGACAGCCCAACACGCTGCGCGCCGAGGCTGCGGTCCGACCTTGGCCCCCGACCCCTATCAGCCCGATCCGACCTGCCAATCAAAAGCCGGATTCTTCAGCAGTCTCCTAGAAGCCCGCGACCTCGTGACCAAACTCAGGCCTAACGTCGGGTCATCCTGACCCATCTGCCGAACCCTCGAACCGGGGTAGCGAACCTGCTACTCAATAGGCTGTCGACTACGCCCACTTCACCACGAAGTCGCACGATAAGGTCCCGGGCACTAATTTGTCCGCGCTGCTTGAGGCATGCAAATTCGCTCCGGACAACGGTCCGATCATGGAATCTCAGCCCGATATGCATCCTCCTTCTCGCATACTTAACGGCCACCTCATCAAGCCATTTAGCTTGCTCCGGAATGTTCATTTGCGAAAGGACAACAGTGAGGATCTTCTCGTGTTCTCGAGACTGATCTAGTGCGGCTGTCAGATTCTTGCTTGGTGCCCGCGACACGCTGTCACCGTCGACTGCGATAGCATACAAAGGTCGGTCAATAAAAGCCACCCTGCTATCATAGAATAAGGGTAACGTCAACTGCCAATTGTGCCCTTGCCTAGACGGGTAGATCTCACGGCTAGGGTTGCGCCGATCAAGTTCATCGACTCGCACCATCCAATGCCCGAAGTGATAATCTTCTTCCATCACGGCGCTCTCAAACAACCGCTCTTTGTGTCGATCCCTGACGTTATCAGCGAGCTTTCCCAGAACAACGGAGCGGTTCTCTGCCTCCAGCAGGTACGCGTCGCTTCGCACAGCTGCGTACTCTCGATGCACTTCGAGGAAACTAGCTAGGGTTTCAATATACTCAGGATTGCATACATCATCACTATTCAACCACGTGAGATACTCGCCTGTCACAGATTTCAGGCCCGTGTTGATTGCCCCACCAATTCCTTTATTAGCCTGCCTGATGTGAGTGAATGAGATTCCCGACTGTACCATCAACTTCTCATAGTATTCCAGTATCGCAGCCGTCGAGTCTGTCGAGCCGTCATCTACCACAATCACCTCGAGGGGAGAGTATGACTGCGCGATGATCGAGTCTAGAAATCGTCCAATGGTTTCTTCCGAATTGAAGCAAGGCACCAGCACCGAGACGGTAGCGTTAGACATGATCATTGCACCCACTCGGAGGCTACCCCAACCTTATTCCTTGATGGGGAATCGGGCGGCCCTAACCGCTGAATGGAAAGGTGGGTACCGGAATAACCGTCGCGCGCCCGCGAGAAACAGCTCACAGCTCCTCTTGGCTGTGTGCGAATTTTGTCCTGCCAAACAGAAGTCATCGAATTCCATTTCGCCAATTGTGGGTGGTTGCGGTGGAGCGAATCATGTTGAGCACCCGCCTAGAACTGTCGGTTATCTGGTAGTCGGTGGGGATCCCTGCGCGCCCGTGTTCCTGGTGTTGGGCTATCGTGATGCGAGCAGCGTCGACGACGTCGGGCGGGTTGAGGCCGGTGGTGATGATCCCGCCGGTGTCGATGGCCTCCGGGCGTTCGATGGCATCCCGGAGGGTTACGGCGGGGAAGCCGAGCATGGTTGATTCTTCGGAGATGGTGCCGGAGTCGGAGATCACACAACGGGCGGACTTTTGGATGCTGACGTAGTCGGTGAAGCCCAGCGGGGCGTGGAGGAGCACGTTCGCGGTGGGTCCGAGGCCGAACTGTTCGATCCTCTTGCGGGTGCGGGGGTGGGTGGAGACCAGTACGGGGACGCCTTGGTCGGCGGCCACCGCGGTCAGGGACTTGAGTACCCGGTTCATGCGGGCGGGGTGGTCGACGTTCTCCTCTCGGTGAACGGACGCCACGAGATACTCGCCTGCGGCCAGTCCGAGACGCTGCAGGACGTCGCTGGAGGCGATGCGGCCCGAGTAATGGTCGAGAACCTCGCGCATGGGGGAGCCCATGAGGATGACGCGGGAGGGGTGCAAGCCCTCGGCGAGGAGGTTGCGGCGGGAGTGCTCCGTGTAGACGAGGTTGTAGTCCGCGACATGGTCCACGAGGTGGCGGTTGATTTCCTCGGGCACGTTGGGGTCGAAGGAGCGGTTCCCGGCCTCCAGGTGATAGACGGGTACCCTCAAACGTTTCGCCATGAAAGCGGAGACGCAGGAGTTGGTGTCCCCGAGGACTACCATCGCGTCAGGCTTTTCTTCGAGCAAGAGACGTTCGGTGCCGCGGAGCACGTCCCCGAGGACCGCGCCCAGAGAGGCCGTGTCCGCGTTCAGGAAATGGTCAGGTCGGCGCAGTTCGAGGTCCTCGAAGAAGATCTCATTCAGTTCGTAGTCATAGTTCTGCCCCGTATGCACCAAGACGTGATCGGTGTGCTCCTCCAGCGCGGCGATCACACGAGAGAGGCGGATGATCTCCGGGCGGGTGCCCACCACGGTGACGACTTTCAAACGACCGGCCATGGGCTTACACGTCCTCGGGGTGGGTGTCGGGGTCCTCTGGGTTGAACAGTTCGTTCGTCCAGAACATGGTGAGCAGTTCTGTGTCCCCGGTGTTGGTAATGTTGTGTGCCCACACGGTCGGCATGTCCACGATCGCCGGTGCGTCCCCGGAGACCTTGAACGTGACTGTCTCCTTGGTTAGGACCTTGCGGAGCTTGATCTGTGCGGTGCCGGCCACGACGACGAAGCGTTCCACCTTGCGCAGGTGGAAGTGTTGCCCCCGAGTGATGCCCGGCCTGGTGGTGGAAAAGAACGTCTGCCCCTGGCCGCCATGGCAGCGCACCGTCTCCACCAGCGAACCACGCGGATCCGTCCGCCGCAGCAACGGGATCGGGTAGGTCTGGGGGAACATGGCCGCCCGCAACGTGTTGAAAAGGTTCACCTCAAACTGTGAGGCTAACACCGGGATATCACCCGCCCGGTAGACCCCGTAGAACCGCTCGAAGGCCTCCTTGACCGTGACCACGGTGGTGGACTCACCCGCTGGACGGACCACCCCATCCGTAATGGCATCCAACCCGGCAAGCAGGGCGTCCGCTGCCGCCTGGACGTGCAGCAACTCCACCTCACGATCCACCACCTCTGCCTGGACCCCGTCAGCAATACGGTGCGCGAATGTCGCGACGAATGAGTTGTAGTCCGGGCGCCCGTGCTCCCCGAACACGTTCGGGAGCACGACATCTACGAACGGTGCCTCCACCGACCCGGCGTAATCCGCGAGGACCTGCCTGGCGCGCTCCTTGCCTCGCCCGTACGGGGTGTCATTGCCCGCTTGGATCGAGTTCGAGTACACCACCACCGGCGCACCACCCACAGACTGGAGCGCCGCGACCAGGTCCTGCGCCAGCCGGACGTTGCCCGCTTCGACCTCTTCATCCGGCCCGCGGTTCACCCCGGCTATGTGGACGATCGCGTCGGCGTCCGCCAACAGCCGCGGCAACTCTGCCCAGTCGACCTGCGCCACCGGCACCACCACGTGATCGGTGAGCGCCCGTGCACGCACCCGGGTGTGCCACCCGAGAAAACCATGCGCTCCGGTGACGACGACCCTCATCAGACACCCACCCCCACGAGGGAGCGGATCTCCGGCAACCGCAACAACGACTCCTTGGTCTCCTCCACCGACAGACGCCGGGTGTTCTCCGACGTGAATTCGACCAGCTCCGCCGATTCCTGCGAGCCCTCCTCGAAGTACAACTCATACTGCAAAGAACGCGCATCCAACGGCACCCGGAAGTAGTCGCCCTGATCCTCGGCCTTCTCCATCTCCTCCCGCGACAACAACGTCTCGTGCAACTTCTCCCCGTGCCGTGTCCCGATCACCCGGATCTCCGGATCCTCCACCCCCAAGAGAGAGGCCACCGCCTTGGCCAGCACCTCAATCGTCGACGCTGGCGCCTTCCGCACGAACAAGTCACCCGGCTGCGCATGCTCGAACGCGTGATATACCAGATCTACCGACTCATCCAGACTCATCAGAAACCTGGTCATCAACGGCTCAGTCAGGGTCAACGCTTTCCCCGCCTGCAACTGCTGGATGAACAACGGGATCACCGACCCCCGCGAGTACATCACGTTCCCGTATCGAGTGATCGAAACCGTCGTCTTCGAGTCCGGGTGGTTCCGTGCGAACGCCTGCGCCGTCTTCTCCATCAACGCCTTCGACATCCCCATCGCATTGATCGGGTACACCGCCTTGTCCGTGCTCAGGCACACCACCGACTTGACGCCCACCCGGTGGGCGGCCTCAATTACGTTGTGGCTGCCCCGAACATTGGTCTTCACAGCCTGATCCGGGAAGAACTCGCACGAGGGCACCTGCTTCAAAGCCGCCGCATGGAAAGCGAAATCCACTCCCACCAGTGCGTTCTCGACACTCTCAGCATCCCGAACGTCGCCAATGAAGTACCGTACCCTCGAGTCATCTAGCAGACGGCGCATCGCATCCTGCTTCTCCTCATCCCGAGACAGCACATGGACCTGCGCCACGCCCCTCGTCAGCAGGTCACGTACCACGGTCTTCCCGAACGACCCCGTCCCGCCCGTGACCGCTACAGTCGAGTCCCGAATCGCTTCCATGTGCCAACCTCTTCTGTAGTGAAATGTGATCGCTTCCCAACCGGAAGACACCGAACGAGTAGTCCGCTCCGCGGCAGATCTCCGCCACCATTAGTATCGCTCAGTCGGGTGGGCTGCCAACTCTTGTGTCTTGGGTCACAACCGCGCGGCGCGACGCCCAACGAGTTCAGCTTCGGACCAGTCTGAAGCGAGAATATCGGATATCGGCCGATCGCCCCTGCAATCATGCCGATTAGGTATGACAGCACCAGACCACCCTTTCCTGCTCTTGCGCACAGTTAGGATTCTGCCTAACCTCTGCCCATTATCCGCTGCGTAACGTATCGGAATTCTGGCGTCCTCCAAAATAGCAATAGGAAAACGACATTTGGCACCACTGCCACCCCCGCCATCAACAGCGCAAACTCAAGAACGGAGATAGAATCGCCAACCGAGGTTCTCGCGAACCAGCAAACCGCACCCACCAATACTACAGGAACCGCATATCGCAATCCATCCAAGAAGTAGGCCCGTGAGGGCACGTGGAACAGTCTCCTGTAGACAAGCACGGGCTTGATGATGGTAGCGAGTAGACCCTGAGTGATGGTACCGATATAGACCCCAATCAGTCCGATCTCGCGAACGAGGGCGACCGAGACGATGAGGTTGACTCCAGCTTGGATGAGCGCGAGGTACTTGTCAGGGCCCCAGAAACCTGCGGCAGACTTGATGTTGTTAACCACTATGCGTTGACCTAACATGTAGAAGTTCGCCACGATCAGGAGAATGACCACCTCCGCGATGACGAAGTCGGAGCCCAACCACAGGACGATGAAGGGTGTCAGTAGGGTGAACAGCGCAATAGCGCTGAAACCGTAGGCCCAGAAAGCGATGAACCGGTAGACTTTGAAGACTTCGTACTGACGTTCTCTCGACTCAACGGCGAACAGGTTTCCGAAGCTTGAGATTACGGATGTCACCGCGACATTGATCAGCGTCGTCACTGATGTGATGATCAGGTTGTAGTTCGAGACGAGGCCCACAGTCGCAACATTGATGAAAGCAGAAATTACAATGTTGTCGGTCTGGTGTACGCTGATGTCGCCGATTCTGTGCCAAACCAAAGCGGCAATGTTGGTTTTGATGTTGGACAACTGCTCTCGTGGCAGTGGGTCCGCTGGACCTTTGAGGAGTGACGGATACCTTCGGTTGAGGAAGATGTTGAGTGCGATCTGCTGACTCACGCGCATTGCTGCCATGACGAGCAGGTATCCGAGGTAGGATCCGAATAACACCAGCGCGATTATCTGGGCCGACACTGTGATCAGCGACGCGGCGGTGTTGAAATTCGAAACGACATAGTTCTTCTGTTCGGCATTGATGAGGCTGAGCTTGTAAACGACAAAGTAGCTCACCACGCTGTTGAAGAGGAAGATGACGTAGTACACGGCGATGTCGCCGACGTCGCCCGGGTCGGTCACAAGGCGGTCGAGGAACGGAAGCAATGACATGCCGAGGACCGTGACTGCTAGTGCGATCACACGGTAAACGCGTTTGTAGAACTGCATGAGTGACCGAATCGTCTTCGTGTCATTCTCTGCCACGGGTTTGTACAGGCTGTAGTTCATGGCAGACCCGATGCCCAGTTCGGCGAACGAGAGGATGCCCAGGACGTTGGTGAAGAGTCCGTTCACTCCAAGATAGTTGATGCCTAATTCTTGGATGAAGACAGTCCGAGAAACAAAACCAAGAATGATCGCAACGAAGGTGGCGAGATATCCGTAACGGACGTTGCGTTTGGCGAAGTCAAGGCGAGACAAGGGCGCTCACTTTCGCGACCTTCATGTGCGCTCGCAGGTCGACTGAGCACCGCAAGGCTTCGTCCCATGGTGGCAGCGGTACAGGCCGGCTAGTCGTTGTTCGCCTCATCGTGGCTCCTATCGATGGCGTTTGAGACGCCAGAAGACTGGCGAAAAGCGTCGCGAAGAAGATCCGTGCGGTGTCCAACTGCTCGCCCGAGAACTGGATCCCGAGAACGGCGTCGACATTGAGGCTCAGCAGCGTCCCACCCGCAGCCGCGATCAGTCCGATCCCGGTGAAGACCACAAGGAACAGCCCATTGAGCCGCCGGACGCCGTCCCAGTCCTCGACCACACGAAACCGCGAGTAGAAGCGCATGTACGCGCCACCGAACCCGAACGACAGCAACGCGAGGCAACTGACGATCGACCCCACGAGGCTGTAGAGGCCGTACTCCGCCTGGCCGAGCAGCCTCAGCATGATCGGCGTGTACAGCATGGCCACCACGAACTGCAGGCCGATCACCAGGTACGACAGCGCCGCACCCGCCTTCAACTGATTCGGCCCACGCGCGCCCTCAGTCACGCTCTACTGCCATCGCTCTGGTCCAGTCATCTCCACCCGCCCACGGTTGCGCACCCACGCGCGAGGGCGACGCCTACTGCCAAGACTATCGACCTCGTGCACCGCCACGAACCGGCTGTTTCCAGACAACGGCGCCGCCGCGTCCGCCCGCAGCCCACCTTTCGTCGTCACGCGCCAGTCGGAAGAGACAACGCTGTCCGCAGGTAGTTCAGGGAATCCGCCCTCTCTCTGGCGATGTTCTGGTGAACGGCGTCCCAGTCGATGTCAAGCGACGCCTCGAGCTCCCTCAGAGTCCCCCACTTGGGCGCTGAGAGTCCACTCTTGCTGAGCAGGGTGTCGAACCGCGAGTTCATGGCACCACGCCCCTTGAGAAGGTACGGGACCCGGAAGACCGTAGCGAACACAGCTGCGTGGAAGGAGTCCGTCACCAAGAGGTGCGACGCCTTGATGGCACCGATGAACTCAAGCGGCCCCATCGTCGCCAAGTCCTCACGCGCATCGCTCTTC
>RZYE01000380.1 GCA_009930425.1 Actinomycetota bacterium
GCCCCGCCCGATCAGGAGGCCGTCCACCGTGGTCCCCGGGTTCACCACGCTCACCTGCTCGAGCAGGACCGTCTCGTGGACGAACTCCTCCACCCTCCCTGCCGCGATTCGCGCGGCGAGGGCGGCCGGCCTGCCCAGCGTCAACGCCTCCGCCTCGGCCGCCTCAAACACCCGGGCCAGGACGTGCCGGGGAACGTCGGCCCGGGAGAGGTGGCGGGGGTGGCAGTGCTCCACCTGTCGGGCGAGCTTGGGGCGGATCGCCTCCGCCTGCGGCCCACCCTCGACGGTGATCAGCGAGAGGTCGGGCCGCGGCCACGGCCCGGCCGACGGTACGGGCTGCTCCGGCGCCATGGCCTCCACCACCCCACCTGCCCGCCGACGCCGCAACTCGGCCAACCGTATCTCCCGCTCCGTCGGCCGGCGCTCGCCAAGCCGCTCGGCGAGAACGCAGAGCAGGTGCTCCGCGGATCCCGCCGCCTCGTCGATCGCCGCCCACGCGGACGGCAGGAGCAGTTGGCCCAGCGCGTTGAGGGCCGCGAGGCGGACAGCCTCGTCAGGGTCGGCGACGGCGACGGCGAGGGCGGGCGCGGCGTCGTCGGCGTCCGGGGAACCCATGTGGCTGAGGGTGTCGGCGGCGTGGCGGCGGACCTCAGGCGCCGCCCCGTGGCGCAGCGCCCCCACCAGGGCCGGGACCGCGGCCGGGCCGAGAAGGCCGAGCGCCACGGAGAGGCTGTTCTGGTGCTCGGAATCGCCGCGGGAGAGTTGCGCGACGAGGGCGGGCACCACGTGGCGGTCGCGGGCCTGCGCCGCCGCCCAGTAGGCGCGCGCGGCGACCGCGTCCACGGGATCGGCGACGAGCGGGAGGAGGTGCGGGACGTCGTCGGGCGACCCCACCTTGCTCAGGGTGTGCACGGCTTGGAGGCGGGCGAGCCAGCGCGGGCTGGCGAGGGCGTCGCGGACGTGGGGGAGGGCGGCGACGGGCATCCGGAGCGCGGCCCAGGTGAGGGTTTCGCGGATGTAGAAGTCGCGCTCCCGGCCGAAGCGATCCACGATCGCGGGGGCGGCCGGGTCGTGGCGGGACTCGCCCAGTTCGAGGGCGGCGCGGAGGCGGACGTCGGGATCTGCGTCCCCGAGCAGGTCGATGAGCTCTGCTTGAGACGTCCCGGTGCCGAAGGTCATTCCACCCACCTTCCTGTACGGGCGCGGAAACGCTCGTGGCGCGGCGTCCGCAACCGTAGCCTAGGGCCCAGGGACCGGGCCGTGCCGCCGTGGCGGGCCCGCGACCGCCCTCCGACAGCCTCACCCACCAGGAGTTTCCACATGACCGACCAGCACGTCCTCGGCATCGACATCGGGGGTTCCGGAATCAAGGGGGCGATGGTCGACCTGACGACCGGTGAATTCGCCAGCGACCGCCTGCGCATCGTGACGCCGCAGCCCTCCACGCCCGCGAACGTGGCGCTCGTGGTCAAGGAGATCGTGGACGCCTTCGCCGACGAGGTGGGGAACAGCCCCATCGGCGTCACCATCCCTGCCGTGGTCACCCACGGCGTCACGAGGTCCGCGGCCAACATCGACAAGTCCTGGATCGACGCGCCCGCGGAGGCCATCTTCGGCGAGGCACTCGGCTGGGACATCTACGTGATGAACGACGCCGACGCGGCCGGGGTGGCCGAGGTGATCTACGGGGCCGCGAAGGGCCACCAGGGCCTCGTGATCGTCACCACGCTCGGTACCGGGATCGGCTCGGCGATCATCAACCGGAACGAACTGCTCCCCAACACGGAGATCGGCCACCTGGAGATCGACGGGAGGGACGCGGAGACCTTCGCGGCCGCCTCCGTTCGGGAGCGGGAGAAGCTCAGCTTCGACGAGTACGTGCCCCGGCTCCAGCGCTACTACGAGACGGTGGAGAAGCTGTTCTGGCCGGACCTGTTCGTGGTCGGTGGCGGGGTGAGCAAGCACCACGAGAAGTTCCTGCCCAAGCT
>RZYE01000381.1 GCA_009930425.1 Actinomycetota bacterium
CAGCAGGGGCGGGGAGGCGAACACCAGGTAGGGCCGGAACCTCCCCCACCGCGTGTTGGTGAGGTCCACCAGCCGGCCGGCCACCAGGTCCGAGAAGGCGCCGAGGATCCGCACCCCGAGGAGCACCACGGCCACGCCCGCGGGGTCGAGCCCCACCACGTTCGTGTAGTAGATGAGCAGGAACATCCCCTGCATGGAGAAGGCGAGGTTGTTCGCCATGTCCCCCGCCGCATAGCCGGCGTAGTTGCGCAGCGTGAGCTTCCGCGTGATTCCTCCTCGGCGCTGTCGCCCGCCGAGACGTCTCGGCACTCCCCGATCACTCTACGTCGCTCCGATCAGGCCGTGCGGTCGCGCTCCAGTGCCCGTGCCACCAGTTGCCAGATGTGCGTTCGCCGCGCGGCCGACGGCGTCGCCCACGTTGCCCGACCGCCCTCGGCGGCGTGCTCCTCCAGCATCTCCGCCCACAGCGGCTCGATGAGGTGGTAGGTGACCCACCGTTCGAGGTCGTGGTACGCCACGAAGCCGCGCGGGGTGAGGGCCCACGCGCCGTCGTCGTCACGGCGGACGAGGCCGGCGGCGGCCAGCGGCGGCAGCAACGCCCGGACGGCCGCGGTCCAGTGGCCGTACGCGGCCGCCAGCTCGGACGGCCGGATGCGCCCCGCGTACGCCTGCCAGAACGCATCGTAGGCGAGGCCGCCGAGCGTCCCGAGATGGAGGTGGCGCGCCACGGGGAGCCGGCCGGCCTCCACGGCACCGATGTACGTCTCCACCCCGAACTGGTTGAGGAGGTGGTCGCGGCCCAGGAAGGAGGCGGAGCTGGCGCCGAACCCGAGGAAGCGGCGTCGGGTGATCGAGGTGTACGTGGCCGACTCCCGCCGGTTGAACGTCCACACCGACCGCCGCTCGTACCCGTGCGCCGCGGCGATCCGCGTGGCCTCGGCGAGCACCTCATGCTCGCGGCGCCGGTCGTGCCCCGCCCGCCCGAACGGCGTGTAGCCGAAGCGCATGAGCGGGTAGGTGGACACCTGGTCCACGCCGAGCTCGAGGCAGCTGGTGAGGTCGCGGAGGAACGCGCCCGCGTGGGCGTCGTCGAACTCCACGTCCACGATCAGGTCCACGTCCACGAGCGCGAACCTCCCCACCGCGGCGACGACGGCGGCGCGAGCGGCCGCGGCGTCGTGCGGGCGCCGGAGGTGGTGGAGCACGTCGTCGGAGAAGGACTGCGCGCCGACGCTCACGGCCGTGAAGCCCATCGCTGCCAACGCGTCGAGGCGCGACGGAGTCCCGTGGGTGGGCAGCACCTCGATCGCCCGCTCACCCGTGGTCGGGAGGAGCTCTACGACGCCACCCAGCAGCTCCGGAAACAGCGTGGGCGTCCCGCCGCCCACGTACAGGGAGGTGAAGGGCCCGGCGCCGGCGTCGAGGTACCGCCCCACCTCGGTGCGCAGCGCGGCGAAGTAGTGCTCCGGCTGGCCGGGCCGCGGCACCACCTTGTCGTACGGGCAGAACGGGCAGATCCGCGCGCAGAACGGGACGTGCACGTAGGCGCCGGCCGGGGCGTCGAGGAGGGCGACGACGTCGGCCGGTGCCAGGGGTGCGGCGGCCATGCCGCCATCGTCCCACCGGGAGCCGCGCCCAGGGGCTGTCACGAGCCGGGGCGCGGCCGTTCCAGGTTGAGGGGCTCCCCCGTCGCGGCGGCGCTCGCGGCGGCGGTGAAGAGGATGTCCGTGGAGGAGTTCAGCGCGGTCTCCATCGAGTCCTGCACCACGCTGATCACGAAGCCGATCGCCACCACCTGCATCGCGACATCGGCGTCGATGCCGAACAGGGCGCAGGCCATCGGGATGAGCAACAGCGAGCCACCGGCCACGCCGGAGGCCCCGGCGGCGGCGAGCCCGGACACGACGCTGAGGAGCAGCGCAGTCGGGATGTCGACCTGGATGTCCAGGGTGTGGGCCGCCGCGAGCGTC
>RZYE01000382.1 GCA_009930425.1 Actinomycetota bacterium
GGTGGCTGCATCGGCGGTGCCGGCCACCCGGTGCCCGTGCGGGCCGGGGAGATGCAGGAGCGGCTCGCCCTCATCAAGGACGTCGACTCCCAGTCCGAGTTCCGCAAGTCGCAGGAGAACCCGGACATCCTGCGCCTCTACGACGAGTTCTACGGCGAACCGAACTCCGAACTCGCGCACCGGCTGCTGCACACGGCGTACGCGCCGTATCCCACGCCCGTACCCGTGCACCACTGACGACGACGGCGGCGCGCGCCCCGCGTCCGGGCCCCGGCCCGGGTCCGGGGCGCGGCCGTCGTTGTGGGAAACTGGGTCCATGGCAAAGCGTGAAATCCGGGTCATCGGCGACCCCGTCCTGCGAACGCCGTGCAAGGAGATCACCGAGATCGACGCGCGCGTGAAGCACCTCGTGGAGGACCTGCTCGAGACGGTGGACGAGGAGGGCCGGGCGGGACTCTCGGCGAACCAGATCGGGGTGTCGCTGCGCGCCTTCTCCTGGAACCTCGACGGGGAGGTCGGCTACGTGCTCAATCCCCGTCTCATCACCACGTCGGAGGACGAGTTCCAGGACGGCGAGGAGGGCTGCCTCTCCGTGCCGGGGCTCTGGTACCCCACCGAGCGGTCGTGGTACGCCCGCGCCGAGGGGATCGACCTCGACGGGCGCCCCGTCGTGGTGGAGGGGGAGGAGATCTGGGGCCGCCTCGTGCAGCACGAGCTGGACCACCTGGACGGGATGCTCTACCTGGACCGGCTGGACCGCGCCACCCGCAAGAAGGCGATGCGTGCCGTCCGGGAGATGATGTAGTACCGGTTTCGCCAGATATCTGGTTCAATGATCACAACCGTGTGATTCCGGGTTTGAGGTCGTAGGGGAAGACGTACCTCGCAACCAGGAGTCGAAAATGAGTGGTACCTTCACCCGCGGTGTTGTCTTCGTGCACTCTGCGCCGAGGGCACTGTGCCCGCACATCGAATGGGCGGTGGGCACGATCCTCGATCAGCGCGTCTCCATGGAGTGGACGGACCAGCCGGCGGTCGCCGGACTGGTGCGCGCCGAGTTCTCCTGGGTGTCACGCGTTGGCACCGGCGCGCGCCTCGCCTCGGCGCTGCGGGGCTGGACGCACCTGCGGTACGAGATCACCGAGGACGCCTCGCTCGGCAGCGACGGGGGCCGCTGGTCCCACACGCCCGAGCTCGGGATCTTCCACGCCCAGACGGACGCGCACGGCAACGTGGTGATTCCGGAGAACCGGATCAGGGCTGCCCTCGAGCACGCCGGTGATCCCGCCCGCCTCCGCCGTGAACTGGACCTGGCCCTCGGCCAGGCCTGGGACGACGAGCTCGAGCCCTTCCGGTATGCGGGAGCGGGCGCCCCGATCCGCTGGTTGCACCGCGTCGGTTGAGAACACGCGAGAGGGCCCGATCCACCGGGGATCGGGCCCTCTCGCGTGTGAGGGGTCTCGCGTCAGGCGTTCCGGACCACGAGCGCCACGTTGTGGCCCCCGAACCCGAACGCGTTGTTGATCGCGTGCACCGTACCCTCGGCGGGCAGCGCGCGCGGCTCACCGCGGACGAGGTCCACCGGGAGCTCCGGCTCCGGGTCGCTGACGTTGATGGTGGGCGGCGCGAGGCGTTCGCGGACCGTGAGGATCGTGAAGATGGTCTCCATGGCCCCGGCGCCTCCGAGGAGGTGACCGGTCATCGACTTGGTGGCGGAGACCAGCACGGTCTCGCCGCACACGCGGGAGATGGCCTTGGCCTCCACCAGGTCGCCGGCGGGGGTGGCGGTGGCGTGGGCGTTGACGTGGGCGACGTCGTCGCCCTCGATGCCGGCGTCGGCCACGGCGAGGCGCATCGCGCGCTCCTGGCCGGCTCCGGACGGGTCGGGGGGCGCGACGTCGTAGGCGTCCGAGGTCATGCCGACGCCCGCGAGGACGGCGTGGATCCGGGCGCCCCGGGCCTCGGCGTG
>RZYE01000064.1 GCA_009930425.1 Actinomycetota bacterium
CGGCGCCCCGCACTCCGTGGTGTTCGGCGGCTTCTCCGCCGAGGCGCTGCACTCGCGGATCCTGGACGCCGAGGCCCGGCTCGTCATCACCGCCGACGGCCAGTACCGCCGTGGCAGGGCCCTGCCCCTGAAGGACGCCGTCGACGAGGCGCTCGCCCACGGCGACACGCCGGTGGAGAACGTGCTCGTGTTCCGCCGGACGGGCGAGCCCCAGACCTGGGTGGAGGGGCGGGACCACTGGTGGCACGACGTCGTCGCCCGCCAGTCCACGGACCACGCCCCCGTGGCCGTCCCGGCCGAGCACCCGCTGTTCATCCTCTACACGTCCGGCACCACGGGGAAGCCCAAGGGCATCCTCCACACCACCGGCGGCTACCTGACCCAGGCCGCCTACACCCACCGAACGGTGTTCGACCTCAAGCCCGAGACCGACGTGTACTGGTGCACCGCCGACGTCGGCTGGGTGACCGGGCACTCCTACGTCGCCTACGGACCGCTCGTCAACGGCGCCACCCAGGTGATCTACGAGGGCACGCCGGACACCCCGCACCGCGGCCGCTGGTGGGAGATCGTCGCCAAGTACGGCGTCACCATCCTCTACACCGCCCCCACGGCCATCCGCGCCTGCATGAAGTGGGGCGAGGAGTACCCGGACGCCCACGACCTCAGCTCGCTGCGCCTCCTCGGCTCCGTGGGCGAGCCCATCAACCCCGAGGCGTGGATGTGGTACCGCCGCGTCATCGGCCACGACCGCTGCCCCATCGTGGACACCTGGTGGCAGACCGAGACCGGCGCCATCATGATCTCGCCGCTGCCCGGCGTGACCGCCACGAAGCCCGGCTCCGCCCAGCGGCCCCTGCCCGGGATCGGGGTGGACGTCCTGAACGACATGGCCGAGCCCGTCCCCAACGGTGGCGGCGGGTACCTGGTGCTCACCGAACCGTGGCCGTCCATGCTGCGCGGCATCTGGGGGGACCCGGACCGCTACCGGGACACCTACTGGGCCCGCTTCCCGGGCATGTACTTCGCCGGGGACGGCGCCAAGAAGGACGACGACGGCGACATCTGGCTGCTGGGGCGCGTGGACGACGTCATGAACGTCTCCGGCCACCGCCTCTCCACCACGGAGATCGAGTCCGCCCTCGTCTCCCACCCGTACGTGGCCGAGGCCGCCGTGGTGGGAGCCGCCGACGACACCACCGGCCAGGCCGTGGTGGCCTTCGTGATCCTGCGGGGCGAGGTGACCGAACGGGCCGATGAGCCCGGCGAGGGCGGCGACATCGTGGCCGAGCTGCGGGCGCACGTGGCGCACCAGATCGGCCCGATCGCCAAGCCCCGGGACATCCTGATCGTGGGCGAACTGCCGAAGACCCGCTCCGGCAAGATCATGCGCCGCCTGCTCAAGGACGTCGCGGAGCACCGGCAGGTGGGGGACGTCACAACCCTGGCGGACTCCTCCGTGATGTCGCTGATCCAGCAGGGGCTCGCCGGGAGGTAGGGCGCCCCACGCACCCCCGGTGCGTTCCGGCCGGACTGGGACGCACCAGCGTTGGGGTACCCTCGCATGCGTGGTAGCCGATTCATCGTGCGTCCTCCTGCCGGGACCGTGGAAGCACCGCACCGTCACCGCCAACGGGTCGAGGTTCCACCTCGCCGAGGCCGGTCCGGACGGTGCGCCCCTCGTCGTCCTGCTGCACGACTACCCGGAATTCTGGTGGGCGTGGCGGAACCAGATCCCGGCACTGGCGGAGGCCGGCTACCGGGTGGTGGCGATGGACCTGCGCGGCTTCGGCGCGTCGGACAAGTCACCCCGCAACATCGCCACGCCGCGTTCCTGCTTCGACGTGGCCGGCGTGATCTCCTCCCTCGGCCACTCCGGAGGGACGATCGTCGGGCACGGCCTGGGCGCCCAGGTTGCGTGGTCGATGACCGCCTTCACTCCCGAGGTGACGACGGCGGTGGTCGCCGTGTCCTCCCCGCACCCCCTCGCGTTGCGCCGCCACCGGCTGCCAGTTGGCACCGCGGCCTGGCTCCAGTGGGTGCAGGCGCCATGGTTCCCGGAGCGCTCCCTGACACACGGCGACGGCGTGCGCCAGTTCCTCCAGGCGTGCTCGCACGTCCATGAGCCCGTGGTGGAGCAGGCGGAACTCTACGCCGAGGTGATGCGGCTGCCGTTCGCGGCGCACTGCGCCATGGAGCACTTCCGGTGGCAGGTCCGCTCCGGCGCACGCAACGACGGCCGCGCCTACGTGCGGCGCCTGCAACATGCGCCCGAGCCACGCACCCTGGTGCTGTACGGCGAGCATGACCGGATCTTCCCTCCGAGCCTGTACCGCTTCGACGCCGAAGTGGCGCCACGCGCCGAGCACCTTCAGGTCCCGGGCGCCGGGCACTTCCTCCCGGAGGAGGCCCCGGACGCGGTCACGGCGGCGCTGCTGGAGTTCCTGTCCGGCAACGCCGCCTGAGGTCCGAGCCCGGCCGCTCCGTCCGCGGTCGGGGGCTGGTCAGCCGACGAGGTCAGAGGTTGGTCAGCCGACGAGGCCGGTCTCGGCGAGCCAGTCGCGGGCGATGACGTCCGAGGCCAACTGCTCCTCCACGCTCCGCGCGTTCATAGCGATCAGGTCCTCCGTGGTCAGCTCGGCGGACACCGCGTTCAGCACCGCGGCGATCTCCTCATCCACCCGCGCCGAGACCAACGGCACCACCTGCTGCGGCAGGACGAGGGACTCGGGGTCATCCAGGGTGACGAACCCGTTCGCCTGGATCGAGGGATCCGCGCTGTAGATGTTCGCCACGTTCACCGTCCCGTCCTGCAACGCCTTGACCGTGAGCGGGCCGCCGGAGTCCTCGATCGGCAACACGGTGGCCTCCACCCCGTACACCTCGCTCAACCCGGCCGGCCCGTACGGGCGGGTCTCGAACTCCGAGTTCGCGCCCACCACGATCGGGTCCTCAACGCCGGCCAGGTCACCGATGGACTCCAGACCCCACTCCGCGGCGAAGTCCGCGGTGACGTTGAAGGAGTCCTGGTCGGCCGCCGTCGACGGCTCCAGCACCCGCAACCCCTCCGGCAGCGCCTCGCCCAGCGCGGCGATCACCTCATCGGGGGACGTGGCCGTGGTGGCGCTGTCGTAGTACTGCAGCAGGTTCCCGGAGTACTCCGGGAGGATGTCGATCACCCCGGACTCGAGTTCGGGCAGGTAGACCTCCCGCTGCCCGATCTGGTACTGCCGGTCCACCTCGTATCCCTCGGCCTCCAACGCCTGCGCGTAGACCTCGGCGATGATCTCGTTCGAGTAGTACTGCTGGGAGCCGACGACGACGGTGCCGCCATCACCCGTCGCCGCACCACCACCGGCGGTGGTGGCATCGCCGTCGCCCAGCGGATCACTGCTCCCGCAGCCCGCCAGCGCGAGCATCGCCGCGGCGAGGACCGCTGCGTTCCTGAACCGTGCCATCGTCCTGCCCTTCCGTAGGTTGCGGCCCATGATTTCAGTGGAGGGCGCGCTGGCGCACCCCCTTGGGGACGATCACGCGCTGGGCGAACGCCAGCAGGGCCTCCAGCACGATCGCCAGGGCCACCACCAGGAGTGCCGAGGCCAGCATCTGCGGGTAGTCCTGCGTCTTCAGGCCCCGGAACAGGTAGCGGCCCAGCCCACCGGACCCGACGTAGGCGGCCAGGGTGGCGGTTGCCACCACCTGCAGGGTGGCCGACCTGATCCCGCCCCACATCATCGGCAGCGCGAGGGGGACCTCCACGCGGCCGAGGACCTGGCCACCGGTCATGCCCATCGCGGTCGCGGCGTCCTTGACGTGCGGCTCCACCGAGTCCACCCCGGCGTAGGCCCCCGCGAGGATCGAGGGGATGGCGAGGACGACGAACGCGACCATGGGTGCGGTCAGGCCCACGCCCCACATGAGGGCGAGCAGGGTGATGAGCCCGAGGGTGGGAATCGCGCGCGCCGCACTCGTGCTCCCGACCGCCAGTGCCCGGCCCCGGCCGGTGTGCCCGATGACGAGCCCGATCGGGATCGCGATGGCGGCGGCGATTCCCACGGCGGCGAAGGTGTACCAGAGGTGCTCCCAGAGGCGGACCGGGATCCCGTCCGCACCCTCCCAGTGCGCCGGATCGAGGATCCACTGCCACGCGGCCGCGAGCTGGTTCATGCGCCCACCTCCGCCGCCTGCGTCGCGGCCGCCGCGCGACGCCGCACCCGGCCCACCCGCGTCCACGGCATCAGGAGCCGACCGCCCAGGACCACGAGGGCGTCGAGGGCCAGCGCCACGGCGATGGTCAGGACCAGCCCTGCCACCACCTCGGCGACGATGCCCCGCTGGAAGCCGTCCGTGAACAGCAGGCCGAGGCTGTCCACGCCGAGCACGGCGCTCACGGTGACGAGGCTGACCGTGCTGACGGTCACCACCCGCAGGCCGGCCAGGATGGCGGGGCCGGCGAGGGGAATCTCGACGAGCCAGAACCTGCCCCACGGGGAGTACCCGACCGCGGTGGCGGACTGGCGCGTCTCCGGTGGGACGGCGGCGAGCGCGTCCGCCACCGAGCGGGTCATCAGGGCGATGCCGTAGAGCGTGAGGGCGATGATCACGTTGATCGCGTCCCTGGCCCCGGTGCCGATGATGACCGGCAGGGCCACGAACAGCGGCAGCGAGGGGATCGCGTACAGGAGGCCCGCACCGGTGAGCAGGGGACCACGGACCGGGCGGAAGCGGAACGCCGCCCAGCCGAGCGGGATCGAGAGCACGAAGGCCGCGGCGATCGACGGGATGGCGAGCGCGAGGTGGGCGATCGTGCGCTCGACGAGCAGGCCGAGGTTGGCCAGGACCCAGGTCATGACGCCGCGGACCCCTCGCCGTCGGCGAGGTAACCCGCCGGCCGGTCCTCGCCGTCGATCACCATCGTCCCGTGGGGGGTGGACTCGAGGCGGAAGCGGCGCTGCGCGCGCCCGAGGCCGATGAAGTCGGCGACGAACTGGTCGGCAGGGTCGGCGAGGATCTCCGCTGGGGTGCCGCGCTGCGCGACGGTGCCGCCGGTACGGAGCAGGACCACCTGATGGCCGAGGGTGAAGGCCTCGTCGATGTCGTGGGTGACGAAGATGATGGTCTTGCCGAGCCGGTCCTGGAGTTGGCGCAGTTCGTGCTGCAGGTCCGCGCGAACGAGGGGGTCGACCGCACCGAACGGCTCGTCCATGAGCAGGATGTTGGGATCGGCAGCGAGGCCCCGGGCCACGCCGACGCGCTGCTGCTGCCCGCCGGACAGCTGGGCGGGGTACCGGTCGGCGAGCGACCGGTCGAGGCCGACCAGGTCCATGAGCTCCAGCGAGCGGTCCCGTGCGTCCCGGCGAGGCGTGCCCTCGAGGCGGGGCACGGTGGCGATGTTGTCCGCCACGGTGCGGTGGGGCAACAGGCCGGAGTTCTGCATGACGTACCCGATGGACCGCCGCAGGGCGACGGGGTTGCGGGTGGCGACGTCGACGCCGTCGATCTCGACGCTCCCGGAGGTGGGGTCCACCATCCGGTTCACCATCCGCAGCAGGGTGGTCTTCCCGCTGCCCGAGGTCCCGACGAACACCGTGGTGCGGTGCGGCGGCACCTGGAGGGAGACCCCGTCCACGGCACGCGTCCCGTCCGGGAAGACCTTGGTGACGTCCTTGAACTCGATCATCGGGCGTTCCCCCTCCGGGTCGTCGTGGCCCGCGTGGTTCGGGCACGAGGTGCCATCCCGACGCCGATGCGGGGGCACAGGTCCACGATGCCACATGACTCGCACGCGGGTCGACGGGCCGTGCACACCCTCCGGCCGTGGAAGATGAGCCGGTGGCAGGCCATGGTCCACTCCTCCGGTGGCAGGATCGCGGCGATGTCGGCCTCCACCTTCACCGGATCGGTGTTCCTCGTCCAGCCGAGCCGCCGGGCGAGGCGGCCCACGTGGGTGTCCACGGTGATCCCCGGGACGCCGAAGGCGTTCCCGAGCACCACGTTCGCGGTCTTGCGGCCGACCCCCGGCAGTGAGACCAGTTCCTCCAGCCTCCCGGGCACCGCGCCCTCGAAGCGCTCGGTGAGGGCGATCCCGATGCCCTTCAGCGCGCGAGCCTTGGCGCGGAAGAAGCCGAGGGTCCGGAGGGCGTCCTCGAGGTCCTCCGGACGCGCCGCCGCCAAGGCCTCGGCATCGGGATACCGGGCGAAGAGCCCGGGCGTGACCATGTTGACCCGCGCGTCCGTGGTCTGGGCGGAGAGCACGGTGGCGACGAGGAGCTGGAAGGCATCCTGGTGGACGAGCTCGCAGTGGGCATCCGGGTGGAGCTCGGCAAGCCGCTCATTGATCTCTCGCGCACGCTCCCGCAGCGCCGCGCGGCTCTCCCTCATTGGTCCACCTTATGTTGCACGCGGGAATGGGCGCGTTTTTCGGTGCTGTACGTCACACTCGGTGGCAGTATGGAGCCAGCGCCAACAGATTGGAACCAATTGTGGACGAGACCCTGATCGCCGCCGTACCCCTCTTCTCCGCCCTGGACCAGGAGGACCAGCACCAGCTCGCCGGGATGATGAGCGAAGTCGTATTCCGGCGGGGTGAGAAGCTCTTCAACGAGGGCGACCCCGGGGACCGGCTCTACCTGCTGGTCGAGGGAAAGGTGAAGCTCGGGCACACGGCTGCGGACGGCCGCGAGAACCTGCTCGCCGTTCTCGGCCCCGGCGAGATGATCGGCGAGCTGACGCTCTTCGACCCGGGCCCCCGCTCCACCACCGCCACCGCCGTCGCACCCACGCGGATGATGCAGCTCGACCACGACGCGATGATGTCGTTCATCGACTCCCGCCCCGAACTCGCCAAGCACATGCTCAAGGCGCTGGCACAGCGGCTGCGGCGCACGAACACCGCGCTCGCGGACCTCGTGTTCTCCGACGTCCCCGGGCGCGTGGCCAAGGCACTGCTCGACCTGTCCGACCGGTTCGGGACGAAGGCGGACGACGGCACCATCCACGTCCCCCACGAACTCACCCAGGAGGAACTGGCACAGCTGGTGGGCGCCTCCCGGGAGACCGTGAACAAGTCCCTCGCCGAGTTCGTGTCCCGCGGCTGGATCCGTCTCGAGGGCCGCGGCGTGCACCTGCTCGACGTCGACCGCCTGCGGCGCCGCGCGCGCTAGGAGTCAGCGCCGCGCGCGCTAGGAGTCAGCCGAACGCACCTTGGCGATCAGCTCCACCTCGACCGGCGCGTCCAGCGGGAGGGAGCCGACACCGACCGCGCTGCGGGCGTGCGCGCCCGCCTCACCGAAGATCTCGCCGATGAGGTGGGACGCCCCGTTGGCGACGGCGGGCTGGGCGTGGAAGTCGTGCGTGGAGGCGACGAACACGGTGACCTTGACGACGCGTTCCAGTTCGTCGATCCCGCCGGCGACGGCGGCCGCTGCGGCCAGCGCGTTGAGGGCCGCGATCCTGGCAGCACCGGACGCACCGGCCTCGTCCACGACGGCGCCGACCCGCCCGGTGGTGACGAGGACGCCGTCGACGAAGGGAAGCTGGCCGGACGTGTGGACGAGGTCCCCCACCCGCACGGCGGGGACGTAGGAGGCAACCGGGGCGGGCACCGGCGGCAGCACGATCCCCAGTTCGGCAAGCCGCCGGGAGTTGCCCAGCTCCCTCACGACCCGGCCCTGGGCCGCTTCAGGTAGGCAACCAGGTTGGCGGATCCGGCCGGGCCCGGGACGACCTGGACGAGTTCCCACCCGTCGGCGCCCCACTGGTCCAGGATCGCCTTGGTGTTGTGAATCAGCAGCGGAATGGTGGCGTACTCCCATGTGGTCATGGGGCCATCCTAGGGGCCCGTCCCGGCACGGTCCTCAGGAGCTGCGCAGCCCCGCCTGCTGCTGGCGGAGGCGGGTGATGATGCGGGGAGGCATCGGGGTACGGAGCTCGACGGCGGCCTCATCGTCGCTGGCGAGCCACTCGGTCCAGTCCGTGACGTCCGGGTACTGGCGCAGCAGGGCACGGCGCTCCCTCTCCGTGAGCCCGCCCCAAACGCCGAAAGTGGTGCGGGAGTTCAGCGCGTCGGCGAGGCACTGCATCCGCACCTCACAGCTGAAGCACCGTCCGCGCGCCTCACGCTGCGCCGCCCCGCGCACGAACAGTGAGTCCGGTGGGGCGGAGGCGCAGGCAGCGCGAGCGGCCCAGGTCTGGTCATCGTTGACGCCCATGGATCCTCCGAGCTTGAGCTTGCCATGACCGTACCGAAGAAGACCGGGAAAAAGCAATGTGCCGGGCAATGCGAGGGCCACCTGGACGGGCCGAGGACCTGCGCCGATACTGTGTGACACAGTCCCCAGGAGGCTCACGTTCCCCCCTCTGGCCGGGGTGGGTGCCGGGAACGTACCCTAGAGGCATGTCTCCCCGGTCCTCCAGCCGAATCCTGCGCCCGCCCCAGGTCCTGGCGATGCTGCTCGCCTTCCTGCTCGTCAGCGGTGTCGGCGGCTTCCTGATGGCCGGGATGGCCGTCCCCTTCGTCACGGCGGCCGGCACGGTCGCCAACTCGACCACTGGCCTCTTCAACGAGCTCCCCACCGAACTCGACATCGACAAGCCCTCCGAGCAGAGCATCATGCTCGCCGCCGACGGATCGGTGCTCGCCACGTTCTACGCCGACAACCGGATCATCGTGGGATACGAGGACATCGCGCCCTCGATGCGCGATGCGATCGTCGCGATCGAGGACCGCCGCTTCTACGAGCACAACGGGGTGGACCCGGAGGGTATGGCCCGCGCCTTCGTGAGCAACACCTTCAATAACTCCACCGAGGGTGCCTCCACCCTGACCCAGCAGTACGTGAAGAACATCTTCATCGAGCGGGGTCGCGTCACCGGCGACCAGGAGATCATCGAGGAGGCCACGGAGCAGACGTACGGGCGGAAGCTGCAGGAGGCCCGCTACGCGATCGCGCTGGAGGAGAAGTACAGCAAGGACGAGATCCTCACCGGCTACCTCAACATCGCGCAGTTCGGCGCGTCCGTCTACGGCGTCGAGGCCGCAGCGCGAGCCTACTTCTCGAAGAGCGCCTCCGAACTCACCGTCTCCGAGTCCGCCCTCCTCGCCGGCGTGCCCCAGGCGCCCGGGAAGTGGGACCCGCTCCGCAACCCGGAGAACGCGATCGCGCGGCGTGACCAGGTGCTGTCCGACATGCTCGAGCTCGGCTTCATCACCCGTGCCGAGTACAACGAGGCGACGGCACTGACCATCGAGGAGATGCTGAACCCGCAGACGATCTCCAGCGGCTGCGGCTCGGCCGGAACCGCTGCGTACTTCTGCGAGTACGTGGTGAAGGAACTTCTCAACAACGAGAGCTTCGGCGAGACCGTGGACGCGCGCCGGGCGCTGCTGCTCCGTGGCGGGCTGGTGGTCGAGACCACGCTGGATCCCAAGCACCAGAAGGCCGCCTACGACGCGGTGGCGTCCACCGTCCCGGTG
>RZYE01000383.1 GCA_009930425.1 Actinomycetota bacterium
CCGTGGACCCGGACAGGGTTCCTCGTCCGGCAGCGCCGAACCCGAGACGTCTCAGCGCGCCACCAGCAGCTCCGCCGTCCCGGCCACCGGACCGCGACGACACGAGACGGCCACCAGACCGCCCACCGGGGCGACCCGACCCAACAGGCCCCACGGCCACGACCCGCCATGGCTGGCGGATCCGACGCTGCGCCTGGCGGGACCACCCCACCGCGGAGATACTCCGAGCCCTGCTCGAATGAGGTTTCCGGTGCGCCGCCGCGGGCGGAGAAAACTGCAAACGGAGACAGGCCGGCCCACCGCGGTCACGCAGGACGGGGGGCTCCACGCGAGCTCACGTCTCCCGACGCTCGAGGATGGAGGAGCGTCGGCGGGAACGGATGCCCGAGCGTCGGCGGGAACGGATGCCCGAACGTCGGCGGAACAGACGGCGGGTCGCGGCGAGGTCCCGGCGATAGCCTGACAACGTGCCCATCCTCCACCCCGACTCCCCCGCCTTCACCGCCGATACCGGAGCAGAGAAGGCAGTGTGGGACGCGCTGGTGGCCGCGCTCCCGGACAACGCCCACCTCATCCACGGACAGCGGATCACCGCAGACGGCCAGGAGGTGGAAATCGACATCCTCGTGATCTGGCCGGGCCTCGGCACCGCCGTTCTCGAGGTCAAAGGCGGGATGATCTCGCTGGAGGACGGCCGCTGGAGGCAGTCCGGCGCGCGCGAGACGCACCAGATCGACAGCCCCATCGCCCAGGCACAGCGCGCCAAGCACGCCCTCGTGGACTACATGCAACCTCGCCTCGGCGCCGGCATCGGGGCGTGCGTCCACATGGCCGTGTTCCCCTACACGCACCTGCCGGCAACGTGGTCCGTTCCCGACGCCCCCCGCGACCTGGTGGTGGACGCGACGCAGCTGGACGGCGTCGTCGGGCGCATCGTGACGGCGCTGCGTGCCCACACCCACCACCCGCCGATCGGGGAGGCGAGCGCCGGCGCGGCGGTGACGCAACTGCGGCGCACCGAGCGCGCGATCGTCAACCACCAGAGCCTGGCGGACATGCTGGAGGACAAGGGCAACCTGCTCACCGCGGAGCAGGAGCGGGTCATCGAGCTGCTGCAGTACCAACGCCGGGCCGAGCTGATCGGCGGGGCGGGGTCGGGGAAGACGAACCTGGCGATCCTGAAGGCGCGGGCATTCGCGCGGGAGGGGAGGCGGACGGCGCTGATGTGCTACTCCCGCGGCCTGGCGCGGCACTTCCAGCTGCTCTCCGCCACGTGGCCGGCACGGGAACGGCCCGCGTACATCGGCACCTTCCACCAGTTGCCGTTCCGGTGGGGCCTCGAACCACCGGAGGCGGTCAACCCGGAGTACTTCGAGACCGAGCTGCCGCGACGGCTGGCCGAGGTGGCGGCGGGCGTGCCGGAAGCGGAACGGTTCGACGCCGTCGTCGTGGACGAGGCACAGGACTTCGGCGCCTCGTGGTGGGACGCGCTGCTGACGTGCTTTCGCGACCCAGACGACCCGTGGCTGTACGTGTTCACCGACTCCCACCAGCGCATCTTCGACCGAGAGGGCGCCGCGCCAGTGGAGTTGAATCCCTTCGTGCTGGCCGAGAACCTGCGCAACGCGCGCAACATCGCGCTGGCGTTCGCGCCGCTGGCCGCGATGCGGCAGCGGGTGCGCAACGACGTGGGCGAGCCGGTGCGGTTCGTGGACGTGGAGCCGGGCGACGTGCTCGGGCGGGCGGACGACGCCGTCGAGGCGCTGATCGGCGAGGGCTGGGACCCGGGGCGGATCGCCCTCCTGACCACCGGGCACCGGCACCCGGAGCAGGTCAACCGCATCGACGTGGCGGGGAACGACGCCTACTGGGACGAGTTCTTCGCCGGGGACGACGTGTTCTACGGGCACGTGCGCAACTTCAAGGGTCTCGAGCGCTCCGCGGTGGTGGTGGCGT
>RZYE01000384.1 GCA_009930425.1 Actinomycetota bacterium
GTCGGTGGACCACGTGTGCCACGCGACGGAGGAGGACGTGGAGGCGCTCGCGGCGTCGTCGACGGTGGCGACGCTGCTGCCGGCGGCGGACTTCTCGACGCGGAACAAGTACCCGGACGCCCGCCGGCTGCTGGACGCTGGCGTGACCGTGGCGCTCGGGGCGGACTGCAACCCGGGGACCTCCTACACCACATCGCTGCCGTTCGTCATCGCGCTCGCGGTCCGGGAGCTGCGGATGACGCCGGATGAGGCGGTGTGGTCCGTGACCGCCGGTGGGGCGCGGGCCCTGCGGCGGGACGACGTGGGGGTGCTGGCGCCGGGGAAGCGCGCCGATCTGGTGGTGCTGGACGCGCCGTCGCACATCCACCTGGCCTACCGCCCGGGGGGGCCGCTCATCCACGCAGTGATGCAGGGCGGGGTTCTCCACAACTCCCTGTGAACACTTGAAGGTGGAGGCGTGGCAGCTCTACCCTTGTAGTGCCCACAACAATCCGATGTGGGAAGTGAACCCGAGACCCGGCCGGACGACCGTGGCGCTCGGGTTTCGCGCTTCAGACGCGAACTTCAGTGACCGCGTCGCGGAGAGCTGCTCTCCAGCGGCCGCCCCTGGACCACGACCACCCCACGATGTCAGGGATCGCCAGCAGCGGCTCCTGCGATGCCTTGGCGTGTTCGTAGCGGAATGGCACCATGGCGCGCCCCACCGCCCACGCTCCAGACACAATGGACCGGCGGTCTGCACGGACCAACGTGATGTCGAGGTCGAACACAATGCGCTCGGCCTCGGACGCGATTGCGTCAGCTGCGAGACGCTCGATGCAGGCGTCTCGTCCACGGACCTGCGTTGGATGACTGGACTTCACCGCGACGTAGATGGTCAACTCCAGGTCGAGCGAGCGTACGGCAGTCAACAGTTCTCCGCGTCTCCCAGCAGACTCGTTCTTCATGTGGATGCTGCTCTGCCGCGGAAGCAGGAGTCCCCTGATGGTGGCGCGGGTCCGCCGGAGGAGGGGAGTCGGCACAGCGGCGCTCACGAGTACATAGTCGCTGCGCTTGCTCTCATCGACGAATAGGTGCGCCCGTGTCATCACCGACCTCCCGAGCGCATCTCCGTTGGCTCAGCGGGCGCTTCATCGGAGCTGCCGCCATGGCCCTACGGTAGAGGGAGATGACGGTCGCGCGGGCACGCCTGTGGACAGAGCGGGTGCCTGTGGGGTTGGCGTGACTGATTGACTCGGAGGCAACGATGGGGACACAGGGACAGCGAGCCGAGCTCCGGCCGCCCCAGCGGTGGTCCGGGCGGGATGACGGTCCCGGACCGGAGCACGCCCGGTGGCACTCAGTGATCCGGCCGTGGTCCCGTGGCGAACCGGCAGCCGGGGCCGCGGTGATCCTTGGCTTCGCATCGGACGAGGGCGTGCGGCGCAATGGCGGCAGGATCGGCGCCGCTGCGGGGCCCCCGGCGCTCCGCGCAGCGCTGGCGTCCCTCGCCGCGCCGGGCCCGGAGCTGCGCGATGGTGGGGACGTCCTCGTCGGCGGGGACCTCGAGGGCGGGCAGGCGCTGCTGGGAGAGCAGGTGGCGGCGATCCTCGGCGCCGGCGGGCTGCCCGTGGTGCTGGGCGGCGGCCACGAGGTGGCGTTCGGCAGCTACCTCGGTTGGAGTGCCACGTTGGATCCGGGGCCAACAGGAGATCGCTGGGGCATCCTCAACGTGGATGCCCACTTCGATCTCCGCGAGACCCCCGCCCCCACGTCGGGCACGCCGTTCCTCCAGGCCGCCCGCGCCGAGAAGGCGGCGGGACGGGAGTTCCGGTACGCCGTCGTCGGGATCAGCCGGGCGAACAACACGCGCGCGCTCCTCGACACCGCCGCCGCGCTCGCCGTCCCGTTCCTGGACGACGACGCCGCGTCCCGGCCGTCCGCGGTCGCGGCGTTCGTGGGGG
>RZYE01000065.1 GCA_009930425.1 Actinomycetota bacterium
ACCAGCGTGCGCCCGCTGCCGCCTGCACGAGCCAGGTGTCGCAGGAGCTCGCCGATCAGGCGGGTCTGACGCGGGTGGACGACTCCTCCGAAGGCGCCGTGACCGCTCCATGGGAGCGCCTGCGCCGTCACGAGCCAGACCTCATCCCCCTGGGCGAGGGACGCGGCGGCGACGGTGACCGCCGTGGTCGAACGTCCACTGCCCGGGTTTCCGAGGACGAGGAGCGCATCGGGGAGGGCCACCGGCCGCTGGCGGAGCAACTCGGGCTCATCAGCGAGCCCGATGATCCCGGGCGGAAGGCCGGACGCGGGGAGGACGCGGGGGAGTGGAGGGCACCATGGCGGGGTCGCGGACGGGCCGCGCCACTCCGAGACGAGCCGTGCGACGCTGCTCGCGACCGTGTCGCCGTCACCCGACCATCCCACCTGGATCCGCGTGAGGGACTCGCCACGGACGAGTGCTCGGCCCGGGACCGGCTCGAGGTGCGCGGCGTCGGGCACGGCGAGGACGTCGAGGGAGTCGGCGGCCTCCGCCACCCGCAGGCAGAATCGCAACGGCATGTTCGCTCGCAGTTCCGGACTGACGGCGCCCGCGGGCCGCTGCGTGGCAGCGATGAGGTGGACGCCGAGCGAGCGGCCCTGATGGGCGAGGTGGAGGAACTGTTCGAGGAGCTCAGGATGGTCGAGGGCGAGCGCACGGAACTCGTCGATCACCACGATGAGGAGGGGGAGCGACCTGCTCTCGTGCGCGTTGTACTCCGTGACGTCCCGGCATCGCGCTGCGGCGACGAGTTCCTTGCGCCTGCGCAGCTGAGCGCGGAGGGAAGCCAGGGCCCGGCGGGTGGCGGATTCGTCCAGGTCGGTCAGGACCCCGACGCAGTGGGGAAGTGGGGCCAGGTGGTTGAAGGCGGCCCCGCCCTTGAAGTCCACGAGGATGAACTGGAGCAGTGATGGCGGGTTCCGCTGGGCAAGCTCCAGGAGCCACGTGGTGAGGAGTTCCGACTTGCCGGCCCCACTCATGCCGGCCACCAGGGCGTGGGGTCCGTCCCGGACGAGGTCGATCACGAACGGCCCGTCCTGGGACTCGCCCAGGGGAACCGCCAGACCGGGCGTTGACCGGTCCCAGTTGCGGCGGACCTCGGCGGCAGCGAGCCCGCTCGCACGGACGGCGAGGGGCGGTCGCGCGGCGGGCCCGCCCGGATGCAGCGAGCCGGCCCACGCCGTCCCCGCCGCTGCCCACCCGGGTGGACGCAGCACGATGGCCCACTGAGCCGGCCGGTCCCTCGCCCAGGTCACCTTTGCCTGTCCGGTGGTGGGTCCGCCGCCGCCCTCCTCGAAGCGCACCTCCACCCCGGCACCCGTCGTGGTCAACCACGGCGACGTCACGCGGAGCACGTCCGGGTCGTTGTGGACCGCGAGGTATCCGGCGAGCCAGATGGCCTGTTGTTCCGCCCGCGGCCCCAGGATGCACCATCCGGTCCCGCCCAGGGGCCGGCGCAGCATCCGCAGCTCGCGGGGAACCACGGGTCCGGCGTGGAAGGCCCGTCCTTCCCGGGAGGCGAGGAGCACGTGGGCGGGGTGGGAGGAACGGAGGATCTCGGCCTCGCGGCTCCTGGCCAGCAGCACGACGGCGGCCAGCGGGGCCGCGACCATCACCCACCTGACGGGCGGGCCTCCGATCGCGAACGGGACGAGGGCTGCTGCCATTGCCAGCGGGACCAGCAGGCGGGCGAGCGTCTCGGCACCCCAGCGCCGTTCCCGCAGCGGGCCGGGACGTCCCCCGAGCCGGTAGGCACCGGTCCCCGCCTCGAGGATGGCGCCCCGGTGAAGGGTGGTCCACGCAGTTCCGACCGGCCGCGCCAGCCAGCCCTCGTGGAGGCGGGAGCCGTTCGACGATCCCGCGTCCGCGCAGCGCACCTTCCGGCCACGGGCTCGCAGGCGGAGATGGGTGCGTGAGAGGGCGGCGTCGTCGACGGCGATGTCGCCCTCACGGCCGAGGATGTGCGAACCCGTCAGCTCCCAGCACATGCCGAGCGCGGGGCCGTCGACCGCGGTGAGGAGTCGGGGCATGACCGCCAGTGAAGCAGGGATCCGGAACGGGTGGACTGCCTGGACGTCGAGGGTGTGGATGGTGGTGCGCTTCGCACGCGGCGGCACCGCCACGCGTGCGTGGGCGGCCACTGCCAAGATGGGGGTGTGGACCTCACGACCGCACGTACCCGCTGGACCGAACTCGCGACCCTCATCGACGAGGCACAGTTCAACTACTACATCAGGGACGCCCCGACGATCTCGGACGCCGAGTACGACTCGGCGTTGCGGGAGTTGGAGAGGCTCGAGCATGAGCACCCCGAGTTGCAGTCCTCCGATTCGCCGACCCAGCGCGTCGGCGGTGGCCGCACTAACGAGTTCGCCCCGGTCGAGCACCTCGAGCGCATGATGAGCCTCGACGACGTCTTCTCGTTGGAGGAGCTGCGGCAGTGGGCTGCGCGGGTCCACGCTGCGGCGGGGTCCGAGACCGTTCCCATGACCTGTGAGCTCAAGGTGGACGGCGTGGCGGTCAGCCTCGTCTACGAGAAGGGTCGGCTCGTGCGGGCGGCGACTCGTGGGGACGGCCGGGTGGGGGAGGACGTCACCGTCAACGTGCGCACGATCGGCGCGATTCCGCAGGTGCTCCGTGCGACTGCACCCCCCGAGGTCGTCGAGGTGCGCGGCGAGGTGTACTTCCCGGTCGCCGACTTCGAGCGGCTGAACGCCTCGCTCGTGGAAGGCGGACGCGCGCCCTTCGCCAACCCCCGCAATGCAGCCGCCGGCTCGCTGCGGCAGAAGGACCCGAGGGTGACCGCGTCCCGACCACTCTCGATGGTCGCTCACGGCGTGGGTGCGCTCCGGCAGGTGGACGGCCGGTTGCCGGCCACCCAGTGGGACGTGTACGAGCTCTTCCGCCAGTGGGGATTGCCGGTCTCGCCCCACACCAGGCGCGCCACCACCATGGACGAGGTCGAGGAGATGATCGCGTACCACGGCGAGCGCCGGCACGCCGTCGAGCACGAGATCGACGGCGTCGTGGTCAAGGTGGACGATCGGGACCTGCAACGTGCGATGGGGGCCACCTCCCGAGCGCCTCGCTGGGCCTCTGCCTACAAGTACCCGCCCGAGGAGGTCAACACCCGGCTCCTGGACATCCGAACCCACGTGGGACGCACGGGACGGGTCACTCCCTTCGGCGTCATGGAACCGATCAGGGTCTCCGGGTCGACGGTCGCGATGGCCACCCTCCACAACGCCGCAGAGGTGAGGCGCAAGGGCGTGCTGATCGGGGACGTCGTGGTGCTGCGCAAGGCAGGGGACGTGATCCCCGAGATCGTCGCTCCCGTGGTCGGCCTCCGCAACGGCACCGAGCGCGAGTTCATCATGCCCTCGCGTTGCCCGTCGTGCGGCACTCCACTCGCGCCGGCGAAGGAGGGCGATGTCGACCTGCGCTGCCCCAACAGCGAGTCCTGTCCCGCTCAGATCACCGAGCGGGTCGCCCACATCGGTTCCCGCGGCGCGCTCGACATCGAGGCCCTCGGTGACGAGACCGCCCTCGCACTCACGAACCCGGAGGCGAACCGCGAGTACGTGGTCGGGGTCGAGGCAATGCCCACGCCCCAGGTACCCGTTCTCCGGAACGAAGCAGGCCTGTTCACGCTCCGTGTCGAGGACCTCGCAGACGTGAAGGTCTGGCGCGAGCGGAGGAGATCGGGCGAACTCTCGGGGGAGTGGGAGCAGGTCCTGTTCTTCCACACGGCCCCCAGGTACAGGAAGGACGGAGCGGTGAGTGCTCCATCCGTCCCCCGTGCGACCACCCTCAGGATGCTCCAGCAGATCGAGGAGGCGAAGGGACGCCCGCTGTGGCGTTTCCTCGTCGCGCTGTCGATCCGTCACGTCGGGCCGACGGCAGCCCGGGCACTGGCGGACCGGTACCGTTCGCTGGGCAGGATCGAAGCCGCCACCGTCGAGGACCTCGCCGAGACCGAGGGGGTCGGGATCGTGATCGCGCAGTCGATCCGGGACTGGCTCGCCATCGGGTGGCATCAGGACATCATCCGCTCGTGGCGAGCGGCGGGCGTCACGTTCGAGGACGCCCCACCCTCCGATTCCCCACCTCAGGTCCTCGAGGGACTGACCGTCGTCGTCACGGGATCGCTCGACGGATTCTCGAGGGACGAGGCCAAGGAGGCGATCACCTCACGCGGCGGCAAGGCCGCGGGGTCGGTCTCGGCGCGGACCGACTACGTCGTCGTCGGGGAGAATGCCGGGTCGAAGGAGGCGAAGGCGCGGGAAATCGGCCTGCCCATCCTGGACGAGGAGGGATTCCGTCGCCTGTTGGAGGGTGGTCCGGCCGCGCTCTGAGCGCCCCGAGGACCAGATCCTCGGCGGACGAGACACCCGGCGGACGAGCCCCCCGGGAGGTGGTCAGCGGCGGTCAGAGGAGGGGGGAGAGTGGGCGCAGCACCTGCTCGACCGCGCGCTTGTACGTGGGCCTGGCCTCCCACTCCTCCGGGGTGAGTTCACGGGCATTGCCGAGATCCGAGGCGAACACCTCGCCCATCTTGCGAGCGAGTTCCTCGTCGTGCACCTCGAGATTGATCTCGAAGTTCCCGAACATCGAGAGCCGATCGATGTTCGTCGTACCGACCGTCGCCCAGCGTCCGTCGACCGTGGCGGTCTTCGCGTGCACCATGGCGTCCTGGAAGAGGAAGATGCGTACCCCGCCCGCAAGCAGCCTGGAGTAGAGACCACGGGCCACCCAGTCGGCAACGACGTGGTTCGAGTACTCGGGGACGAGGATGCGGACCTCCACCCCGCGCCGTACCGCGCGGAGGAGCGCGCCGACGATCTCCTCGTCCGGGAGGAAGTATCCCTGCGTGATGTCGACCGACTCGGCCGCTCGTTCGATTGCCTCGATGTACATCCCTCGCACGGGGAAGAGCAGCCGGTTGGGGAGGTTCAGGGAGGCACGGATCCGGGCCTCCCACTTGCGTGCGCCGCGGTCGGGAAGCTCGGGCTGCCCCGGACGCTTGTAGAAGTTCCAGAAGTCCACGAACGCGTTGGACAACTCCCATGCTGCAGGGCCCTCGACGCGCAGGTGGGTGTCCCGCCAGGTGTCGGAGTACAGCTTGCCGATGTTGTAGCCCCCGACGTAGCCGACTGCCTCGTCCACGACCAGCACCTTGCGATGGTCCCGTGCATAGGTGCGGGGAGACAGCGGGAATCGTCCGTTGACGAGCCCGAACGGAAGCACCTGGAGGCGCTCGTCGAACTGCTTGAAGGACCGTGGAACCACCAGGTTGGCGAACGTGTCGTAGATGATGTGGACATCCACGCCACGCGCCGCGGCCGCGGTCAACTCGGCCTTGAAGAGCTCGCCGACCTCGTCGGACTTCCAGATGTAGGTCTCGAAGAAGATGGTGTCCCGGGCCGCGCGGATGTCTGCCAGCATCGCGTCGTACAACTCGTCCCCATCGGTGAACACGGTGAGCCTGCTGCCGTGCACGGCGATCTCCTCCGGTGGGGTGCGCGGGAACCTCCCACTCGGCGGATAGCGGCGCTTGCGGAGCGCATCCATCGCCATCAGCGTGGCAGCAGCCCCCACCTGCACGGTCACGAAACCCGCACCGATCCAGCCCAGTCCCGTTTGGATGACGTGTCGGTCGGCGGGCATGGGCTCAATCTAGCGTGCGCGACCGACCCGCTGGCGCTCCAACTACACTGGCCGCCATGTCAACCATCTCCCGACAGGAAGTCGTGCGGGTCGCCGCGCTGGCACGCATCGAGCTGACCGAGGCCGAGGTCGACCGCCTCGCCGGAGAACTCGACGTCATCGCCTCCGCCGTCGCACGGGTCGCTGAAGTCGCGACGCCCGACGTGCCCGCCACCTCGCATCCCGTGCCGATGGCGAACGTGATGCGCGCTGACATCCCCGTCGACCCGCTCCCGGTTGACGAGGTCCTGGCGGCCGCCCCGGAGGCGGTGGACGGCCAGTTCATGGTTCCCCAGATCCTGGAGGAGGAGGCGTGAACGGACTGGTCCACCTCGACGCTGCGGAACTGGCCCGGAGGCTCGCATCCGGAGAGCTCTCGAGCGTGGAGGTGACGCGGGCACACCTCGAGCGCATCGAGGAGGTTGACGGGGTCCACCATGCGTTCCTCCGCACGGACCTCCAGGGTGCGCTCTCGACCGCGGCTGCAGTCGACGCGGCCCGTTCCAGGGGGGAGGTCCTCCCCGTCCTCGCGGGAGTGCCCGTGGCGGTGAAGGACAACATCGTGACGCGTGGCCTCGAGACCACCGCCGGCTCCCGCATCCTGGAGGGCTGGATCCCGCCCTACGATGCGACCCTCGTGACACGCCTCCGCTCCGTGGGGATGCCCATCCTCGGCAAGACGAACCTCGACGAGTTCGCGATGGGCTCGTCGACCGAGCACTCCGCTTTCGGGCCGACGCGGAACCCGTGGGACCCCGGGCGCATCCCCGGTGGTTCCGGGGGTGGCTCGGCCGCTGCTGTCGCCTCACTCCAGGCGCCCCTCGCCGTGGGATCGGACACCGGCGGTTCGATCCGGCAGCCGGGCGCCGTCACCGGGACGGTGGGCGTCAAGCCAACCTACGGTGGTGTGTCACGCTACGGGCTCATCGCACTTGCATCCTCCCTCGACCAGATCGGACCCGTCGCACGCCGGGTGGAGGACGCCGCGCTCCTCCACGAGGCGATCGCCGGACACGATCCACTCGACTCCACCTCGCTCACGGACCCGATCGGAGGCTTCGTCGAGGCCGCGCGCTCCGGCGACGTGGCGGGCATGAGGATCGCCGTCGTGCGTGAACTCGGTGGCGAGGGGTACCAGGAGGGCGTGCGCGCCTCCTTCGACCATGCGCTCTCCCTGCTCGCAGATGCCGGCGCGGAGATCGTCGAGGTCTCGTGTCCGTCGTTCGAGTTCGCGCTCGCCGCCTACTACCTGATACTGCCGGCGGAGGCGTCGTCCAACCTGGCGCGGTTCGACGGCATGCGGTTCGGGCTGCGGATCGAGCCGAGTGACGGCCCGATCACCGCGGAGCGCGTGATGGCTGCCACTCGTGGTGCGGGCTTCGGGGACGAGGTGAAGCGGCGCATCATCCTTGGGACCCACGCCCTGTCCGCGGGCTACTTCGACGCCTACTACGGCTCGGCACAGAAGGTCCGCACCCTCATCCAGCGGGACTTCGCGGCGGCCTTCTCGGAGGCGGACATCCTGGTGTCGCCGACGGCGCCGACCACCGCCTTCCCCTTCGGCGAGAAGATGGACGACCCCCTCGCGATGTACCTCAACGACATCGCGACGATCCCCGCGAACCTGGCCGGTGTCCCCGGGATGTCGCTCCCGTCCGGCGTGAGCGACGACGGCCTTCCCGTGGGCTTCCAGATCCTCGCGCCCGCACGCGAGGACGTCAGGATGTATCGGGCGGCCGGCGTGCTCGAACGGATGCTCGAGCAGGAGTGGGGCGGCCCGCTGCTCGAGGTGCACGGAGTGAACGGAGAGGTGAGATGAGCGACGTCGTCGACTTCGAGGAGGCGGTCGCGGCCTACGATCCCGTGCTCGGGATCGAGGTGCACGTGGAACTGAGCACCCGGACCAAGATGTTCGACGGCGCCCCCGTGGCCTTCGGTGGCGAACCCAACAGCCGGGTGACCCCCGTGTCGCTCGGACTCCCGGGCGCACTCCCGAAGGTGAACAGGGCCGCGGTGGAATCCGCCATCCGGATCGGACTGGCCCTCGGCTGTGACATCGCTGAATCCTCACGGTTCGCCCGGAAGAACTACTTCTATCCGGACATGCCGAAGAACTTCCAGACCTCCCAGTACGACGAGCCGATCGCCCGCGACGGCCACCTCGACGTGGAACTCCCCGACGGCACCGTGTTCCGCGTGGAGATCGAGCGCGCGCACATGGAGGAGGACGCCGGCAAGAACACGCACATCGGTGGCGACGCCGGGCGTATCCACAGTGCCGAGTACTCGCTGGTGGACTACAACAGGGCCGGCGTGCCGCTGGTTGAGATCGTGACGAAGCCGATCACCGGTGTCGGGGCGCGTGCGCCCGAGGTGGCGAGTGCCTATGTCCAGACACTCCGGGACATCTTCCGTGCGCTTGACGTCTCGGAGGCACGCATGGAGCGTGGCAACGTGCGCGCAGACGTGAACGTCTCGCTCCGGCCGTCGCCCGATGCGCCACTCGGGACCAGGACCGAGACCAAGAACGTGAACTCCTTCCGGTCGATCGATCGCGCGGTCCGTCACGAGATCTGCCGCCAGGCGGCAGTCCTGGAGGCGGGCCGGGCAGTCGTGCAGGAAACCCGCCACTGGCACGAGGACACCGGGGAGACCTCTCCCGGTCGCGTGAAGTCCGATGCCGAGGACTACCGGTACTTTCCCGAACCCGATCTGATGCCCATCGTTCCCGACCGGGCATGGATCGAGGAATTGGGCGCCAGCCTGCCCGAACTCCCGGCGGCACGGAGACGGAGGTTGCAGCGGGAGTGGGACTTCACCGACCTCGAGATGCGCGATGCCGCGGCCGCCCTCGACCTCATCGCTGACACGGTCTCACTGGGTGCCCCGCCCTCCGCGGCACGGAAGTGGTGGACCGGCGAGCTCGCGCGAGCCGCGAACACCCGCGGAACCTCACTCGAGGACCTGCCCGTCTCGCCGGCCCAGGTCGCCCAACTGGTCGTACTCGTCGAGGCGGGGGAACTCACCGACAAGCTCGCGCGCCAGGCGCTGGAGGGCGTGCTGGCGGGCGAGGGAGACCCGACCGAGGTCGTCGCGGCACGCGGGCTACGGGTCGTCTCCGACGACGTCGCCCTCCTGGCGGCCGTCGACGACGTCATCGCCGCCAACCCGGAGGTCGTGGCCCGAATCCGCGGCGGGAAGGTCCAGGCGGTCGGCGCGCTCGTCGGCGGTGTCATGAAGGCGACACGGGGACAGGCCGACGCCGCCCGGGTGCGGGAGTTGCTCGCACAACGCCTCAGCACCTGATGTGGCACGCGTCACATCTCCCTGGATTGACCATGGGGATGCGCTCTCTGTAAGCTCGGTGAGCCCGGTTCGGGAGGAACGGACGCCGCGAGGCGGCCGGTCCTGAACGGGACGAGCTCAGGACCGTCATGCATGACGGCTGAGTCCTGAAGCAGGATCGTGCAGAAGGCGGTTTGACAGCCAGAACGCGGATCCGTAAGATGGAGAAGTTGCCCCGGCGTGTACAGCAGCGAGTTCGCTGCTGAATCACGGTGTGTGTTTGTTGTTTGATATCTCAACAGTGTGTTTGTTTTTTGATGCCATTTGACTGTGCCCTCATTGTTTTTGGGGGTGTGGTTGTTTTTTTGAT
>RZYE01000385.1 GCA_009930425.1 Actinomycetota bacterium
GAGATCGCGAAGAACATGGGCGAGTGCGTGATGAAGGGCGGCTTCGGCACGTCCGTCACCCCGGTCTCGCAGTTCTACTTCCAGCAGGCCTTCAACAACACGATGTTCGGGCCGTGGCAGAAGTTCGCGGACGGCTACGGGAAGATGGTCCTCGGCTACTTCGGCCGCACCCCCGTCCCCCCGGACCCCGAGGTGGTGGAGGCCGCCCGCGTCCAGATGGGCCTCGAGCCCACCGACCGCCTCGTCGCCGACATCAACGACGAGAACCCGAAGCTCGGCATCGAGGCGGCGAGGAAGCTGCTCCTGGACAACGGGATCACCGACCTGTCCGAGGAGAACATCTTCATCGCGGCCACCTGCCTGGACAAGGGCATCCAGTTCCTCAAGGGCGAGGCCAAGGCCAACGTCCGGAAGATCGAGCCCGAGCCGGAGCCCGTACCCGCCGCTCCTGCCGCCGCGAAGCCCACCGGCGTCAACGTCACCGTGAACGGCAAGGCCTACGCGGTGCGGTTCGAGGGCGATCGGGCCGTCGTCAACGGCAAGGCCTACGACGTCGCCGTCACGCCCCTCGACGACGGCGCCGCACCCCCTGCGCCCGCCGCCGCGGCGACCGTCGTCGCCGTCGCCGCCCCGATGCCGGGGCTCGTGCTGCGCTTGACGGCACAGGAGGGCGACGTCGTCGAGCGGCATGACGAGCTGCTGGTGCTCGAGGCGATGAAGATGGAGAGCAAGGTCTCCGCCACGACCGCCGGCACGGTACGCGCCATCCTCGTCAAGCAGGGGGACCAGGTGAAGGCCGGGGACGTGCTGGTCGAGATCGAGGCGTGATGAGCTTCCTCGACTCGCTGGCCGAACTCTGGCGCACCACCGGCATCTACGGCTTCCTGCAGGCGGGAGGCTGGGGCAACGTCGTGATGATCGGGGTGGGGCTGCTGCTGATCTGGCTCGCCATCACGAGGAAGTTCGAGCCCCTGCTGCTGATCCCGATCGGGACCGGGGCGGTGCTGTCCAACATCCCGTTCGCGGGCATCGCGAGCCACACCGTCCAGACCGTGGGCGAGGACGGCCAGGTGGTGGTGGACGTCTACGGGGGGTTCATCGGCCAGTTCTACGACTTCGGCATCGCCTCCGGGCTCTTCCCCCTGCTCATCTTTCTCGGCGTGGGGGCGATGACGGACTTCGGCCCCCTGCTCGCGAACCCGAGGACCCTCCTGCTGGGAGCGGCTGCCCAGTTCGGCATCTTCTTCGCCCTGTTCGGGACGGTGCTGCTGGAGCTGATCCCCGGGTTCTCCTTCGTGACCGGGCCCGACGGCCAGCCGATGGCGGACTCGATCCTCCACGTGGCCGGCTCCATCGGCATCATCGGGGGCGCGGACGGCCCCACCGCCATCTTCACCACCTCGCGGCTCGCGCCCGAGTACCTCGGACCCATCGCGGTCGCGGCGTACTCCTACATGGCGCTGGTCCCGATCATCCAGCCGCCCATCATGCGCGCGCTCACCACCAAGGAGGAGCGCCAGATCGAGATGAAGCAGCTGCGGACCGTCTCCAAGACGGAGCGGATCGTCTTCCCGATCGTGGTGCTCGCGCTGTGCATCCTGTTCCTGCCGAGTGCCACCCCACTGGTGGGCATGCTCATGTTCGGCAACCTGCTGCGCGAGTCCCTCGTCACCGACCGGCTCTCCGACACCGCCCAGAACGCGCTCATGAACGCCGTGACGATCATGCTGGGCCTCGCCGTGGGTTCGAAGATGTCCGCCGACGTGTTCCTGAATCTCACCACCCTCGGGATCCTCGCCCTCGGCCTCGTCGCCTTCGCCATCGGCACGTCGTCGGGCGTGCTCATGGCACGGCTCATGAACCGGTTCAGCGCCAACCCGATCAACCCGCTCATCGGCTCGGCCGGCGTGTCCGCCGTACCGATGGCCGCGCGGGTGTC
>RZYE01000386.1 GCA_009930425.1 Actinomycetota bacterium
GAAGGGCGGACCCCACAAGGTGAGGTCGGCGACCAACGACCACGTGGTGGAGCGCCTCACCAGCGTGTTCGACGAGTTCGAGATCCCTGCCACGGTCACCGGTTTCTCCCGCGGGCCCACGGTGACGCGCTACGAGGTCGAGCTCGGGCCCGGCACGAAGGTCGAGCGCGTGACCGCGCTGTCCAAGAACATCGCCTACGCCGTGGCGAGTGCCGACGTCCGGATCCTCTCGCCGATCCCCGGCAAGTCGGCGATCGGGATCGAGATCCCCAACGCTGACCGGGAGACCGTGGCCCTCGGTGACGTCCTGAGGTCGCACAACGCGCTCCGGACGGAGCATCCCCTGGTCGTGGGGGTGGGGAAGGACGTCGAGGGCGGCTACGTCGTGGCGAACCTCGCCAAGATGCCACACCTCCTGGTGGCGGGAGCGACCGGGTCCGGCAAGTCCTCCTTCATCAACTCGATGATCACGTCCATCATGATGCGGTCCACCCCGGAGCAGGTGCGCATGGTGCTGGTCGACCCCAAGCGGGTGGAACTCACCATCTACGAGGGCATCCCGCACCTCATCACGCCCATCATCACCAACCCGAAGAAGGCGGCGGAGGCCCTCGAGTGGGTCGTGCGCGAGATGGACATGCGCTACGACGACCTCGCCGCCTTCGGCTACAAGCACATCGACGACTTCAACGCTGCCGTCCGGACGGGCAGGGTCGAGCCGCTCCCGGGTTCCGAGAGGGTCATCGCGCCCTACCCGTACCTCCTCGTGATCGTCGACGAGCTCGCCGACCTCATGATGGTTGCCCCGCGGGACGTCGAGTCCTCGATCCAGCGCATCACCCAGCTCGCGCGGGCTGCGGGGATCCACCTGGTGCTCGCCACGCAGCGGCCGTCCGTCGACGTCGTCACGGGCCTCATCAAGGCGAACGTGCCGTCCCGGCTCGCGTTCGCGACGTCGTCGCTCGCCGATTCCCGGGTCATCCTCGACTCGCCCGGTGCCGAGAAGCTGATCGGGCAGGGCGACGCGCTCTTCCACCCCTCCGGCCGCGCCAAGCCCATGCGCGTGCAGGGGGCGTGGGTGTCCGAGGCCGAGGTCCACGCCGTCGTGGCGCACGTGAAGGCCCAGATGAAGCCCTCCTACCGTGACGACGTGGCGGTGGTCGCCCAGAAGAAGCAGGTGGACGAGGACATCGGCGACGATCTCGACCTGCTCCTGCAGGCCGCCGAGCTCGTCATCACCACCAACTTCGGGTCCACCTCCATGTTGCAGCGGAAGCTGCGGGTAGGCTTTGCGAAGGCGGGCCGGCTCATGGACCTCCTCGAGTCCCGCGAGATCGTGGGACCCTCGGAGGGATCCAAGGCGCGCGAGGTGCTGGTCCAACCGGATGACCTCCCCGCCACGCTGGCGATGCTCCGGGGCGAGCCGGAACCCGAGTGGGTCGATTCCTTCGAGGAGGACGACGGAGATGAGGATGCGTGGCAACTGACCGGGAGGTGAGCCCCTGGAACATCGCCAACGTCCTCACCATGCTCCGCATCCTGATGGTGCCCGTGTTCGCGTGGCTCTTCCTCCAGGACGGCACGGTGATGCGGGTGGCCGCCACGGCCGTCTTCGTTGCCGCCGCCCTGACGGACAAGCTCGACGGTCACCTCGCCCGGTCCCGTGGGCTGATCACCGACCTGGGCAAGATCCTCGACCCGATCGCGGACAAGGCGCTGGTGATCGCGGCCCTCGTGCTGCTCTCCATGGATGGGCTGGTGCCCTGGTGGGTGACGCTCGTCATCATCGTGCGCGAGCTCGGCATCACGGTGCTGCGCTTCTTCATGATCCGGCGTGAGGTCATGGCCGCCTCGCGTGGCGGGAAGCTGAAGGCCACCCTCCAGATGGTGTTCATCGTGGGGATGCTCGTCCCGTGGTCGGCCCTGCTGCCGTCCGG
>RZYE01000387.1 GCA_009930425.1 Actinomycetota bacterium
GCGTGGAAGGAGTCCGTCACCAAGAGGTGCGACGCCTTGATGGCACCGATGAACTCAAGCGGCCCCATCGTCGCCAAGTCCTCACGCGCATCGCTCTTCAGGTCCACACGGTCGAGTCCGCGTTCGGCCGCGAACTGCTGAACCGGGAGCATCTCCTCGTCGGCGGAAGTACCCAGGAAGAATTCGGCCACGTAGCCGCCGCCTGCAAGTGATTGCGGGACCTTCGCCAGTGCCTCCCACTCCATGGGCTCCAGAAGCATCGTGGGATCCAGAACGACCGGTACTTCGCGGCCCGTGAACTCTCGCACTATCTCAGCAGCTCGGTACTCACGGACAGAGATGTCAGCCATAGAGGTGATACCAGAGCGGTACACATCCTCGAGCTGCCGGGGAATGTTTGAGACCCCGAAGCTCGCCGCGTAGGCAATCCGCTGGTCCGGATTCGCGAATCCAAGAAACCGAAGACCATCTCGGAGGCCGAACCCTGGGTGCCAAACCTGATCCGAGCCCACCACAAACGCGTCGAACGAAGGGGCTACGCTGGCCGCAGATTCCACACTGGAGCAGTCGAACAAACTCTCGTAGATGGATTCAGCTACGAACTCTCGGATAGCACTCTCGCGTTCGCGACCGAGGAAATGGGTGGACACCGGAGGACGCACACCAATGAGACGACCGAATCTACTCCGCAACCACAGCAACACAGAACCTGCGCCCTCCGATCGCAAAATCGCCAGTCGGCGCACAAAATGGCTGCCACCCTCACGTGCCCTTGGGTCGCTCCGGACCGTCTCAACTCGGTCAACACCCATCGATATCAGCGCTTCTTGAAGCGCAAAATTCTGTAGCCTGTTACCAAAGTTGCTAGAACCAGTGAGAGTAACAATACCGACACTGTACATCTTCTTAGACCACTTCTCGAATCAACTGTAGACCTGCGAATCAGTGCCACCTGACATGAAGACTACAATCCTTGACCACCGCCTCACCCCCTCCAGACTGTCGCTCCCTCAGCCAGTTCACGAGCAAGCGGAAGTCGTTGCGAACGTCACGCGGGTGCAACGGTGGGACCTGGACGTGGGAGATGAGCGGGTGGGAGGGAGGAGGGCTCGCCGGCCTCGTTCTCGCTGAACAGCACCTCGTGCAGCTTCTCCCCCGGCTGCCAGCCCGTGAACACGACCTCCACATACCTCCGGCCCGAATGGGCGATCAACCGCTTCGCCACATCCAGGATCCGGATCGGGGTGCCCATGTCCAACACCGCGCTCGCACTCCTGGTTCTTCAGCCGCAATCCCTCGATCGTCTGCTGGAGCTCCTCCTGCGTTCCCCGGGCTTCGTCCTGCTGCGCGCGGGCCTCCGAGGTGCGCTCGGACTCGCGCGCCTTCCACTCCTCGAGTTCGGCCTTGAGCTTCTCGTTCTCGATCCGGAGCTTCTCGGTCTTCTGTCTGGTCTCCTCGACTGTCTCGGCGGCTTGGTCCGCCTCGGCCTCCTGATTCCGCTTCTCAGCTTCCGTGAGCTTCTTCTCGGACTCCAGCTGGACGGTCATCCTGATCCCCCTCCTCCCGCGGCCATCCGCATGCCCGAACCCTACTGTGAAGCGTGTTACAGAAGCGCGTCACAACAGAAGAGTAAGGGCTACGTGTTCCACGTCGGGTCAAGGCGGTGAGAATGGTCCTGCCGCCCGGCAACGTCTGGCCACTCTGGTGCTTCGAGCCCGCAGAAGAGTATGGCGAGGGGACCCGGGGAGTTGTCGGATTGTTGCCGTAGAGCACGTGGGTCTGTGTCCATCTGGTGGGTCCCTCCGGGCGGCACCCTCAACAGGGCGCGGAAGGAAGGAGTGTGGTTCCCCCCGAATCGTGGAGGGTTCGGTTATGCGGCTTCCCCGGCGGGGACCGCTGTGCTGGTCTCGTAGTTGATGGGGCTGAGCATTCCGAT
>RZYE01000388.1 GCA_009930425.1 Actinomycetota bacterium
GTAGTCGAGGTAGACGGAGACCTCGGTGGCACCGGGGTTCTCGGAGCCCGCCTCGAGCGAGGACCCGATCGGGATGCCCCCGCTGGCATCCGAGTTCGCCGGACGGTCCACGCCGTCGAGGGCCGACCTGCCGGACGAGCTCACGATCGCCCACACCAGCGCCACCACGACGACAGCCGCCACGGCCAGCCCCGCGATCAGGATGATGCGGTTGCGCTTCTCCCGGCGTTCCTGTTCCTCGCGCAGCTTCCGGGCCTGCTCGCGTGCCGCCTCGCGGCGCTGCTGCTTGGTGAGGCGCTCAGTGCTGGCCATGGGAACTCCAGACGGTCGGGGAAGGATCGCTGCCCCAGCGTACCCAATCGAGCGCTCAGGACAGCAGCTCCGGTCTCACCGGTGCACCCTCAGAGCAACAGCCACGTGGGGGTGGGCAACGGCTCCCAGACCGGCCCCGCGAAGGCGCCCGTCGCCGTCGCCACCAGGAAGCCGAGCCCGAGGAGCAGGCTGAGGGAGGACAGTGCGACCCGCATCGCCGGGTAGGGCAGGAGCGCGCCCATGAGCGAGCGGGCTCCCTCCCTGTGGACGCCGGCGCCGGGACCGAACCATGTCACGGCGGCCGCGACCGCGGCACCGATCCACAGGAGCAGGTGCTCGCGGATCACCTCCCACTGCCCGAGTCCCGGGAGGAGGAAGGAGGCGAACTGGAGCGCCACCCATGCCGTGCCGGCACTCAGGAGGAGCAGTCCAACGGTCACCAGGGTGGAGCGCACGAGGAACCACGGCGAGGCGGCCACGGCCCGCGCGAGGTCCCCGGGCCTCGGCCCGCGCCGCCACCGCGCCGCCACGATGGATCGGCGCGCGTACCCCACGGTTCCGGCCAGCAGCAGGACGGCAGCGAACGCGAGGATGGCCACCCCTGGCCAGATGCCCGCCGCCGCGACGAGGAAGATGCCCAGGGCGGCAACGGTGCCGGAGCGCCGGACCGGCGGGCGCGCCCAGGCGGGGGGTTCCTGGGCGGCATCCGGTTCGCCGCCACCGCCGGGACGCTGGTCCCCCACCTGGTCGACCGGGCCCACCGGCTGCCAGGCGACCTCATGGCGGAGCGGTCCCACGGGCGCCACGGACGCTGGCGCCGGCTGGACTGGGACGGGCCGGGGCGCCTGTCGGCCGGGGTCGACGTGCGGAGACGAGGCCGGGGCCACGAGGGTGGGCTGCGGCGTCGTCGGCAGCGTGAGGGTGGGTTGCGGCGTCGCCGGCATCACCGCGGGTGCCGCCGGGACGACGGCGGTGCGCTCCTCCCCGGGCGAGCGCAGCCGGAGGGAGGCGAGGGCCTCGTCCAGGTCCTGCCGGTCCCAGCGGCCGTCGAGGACCGCGAGGACGGAGTGCGGGTCCAGACGGGAGGCGGGGTCGGGCTGGAGGGCGGCCCAGAGCGCGGTGGCGACGAGCGGGTCCACCCCCTCCAGGTCCACCTGGCCGAGGGACATCCGCTTGATCACCGCGGCGGAGGGGCCGGTCCCGAAGGGCCGCCGGCCGGTGGCCGCGAACACGACGACGGCGGACCAGGCCCACCAGTCGCACACGGGTGAGGGGGCGGCGCCGTCGACGACCTGGGGATCGAGGTAGCCGGGCGTGCCGGCGACCATGCCGGTCTGGGTGAGGCGCACGTCGTCGGCCACCTGGGCGATCCCGAAGTCGATGATGACGGGCCCGGTCCGGCTGAGCATGACGTTCCCGGGCTTGAGGTCGCGGTGCACGACCCCGACCCGGTGGATCGCGTGCAGCGCGTCGGCGAGGCCGTGCGCGAGGGCCCGCAACTCGTCGGGGGCGAACGGGCCGTGGGCCGCCACGTCCTCCTCGAGCGTGGGCCCGTCGATCAGTTCGGTGACGACGAAGGCCTCGTCGTCCTCCACCTCGGCGTCCAGCACCCGGGCCACGCCC
>RZYE01000389.1 GCA_009930425.1 Actinomycetota bacterium
CCTCGGCTCCGACGTCGCCGCGCGATTCCACCGCCGGCTCCCGTTCCTGCTCAAGCTGATCGCCCCCGCCCGTCCGCTCTCCCTCCAGGTGCACCCGGACCTGGCGCGGGCCCGCGAGATGTTCGCCACCGAGGAGGCCACGGGGGTGGCCGTCGACTCTCCGCGCCGGAACTACAAGGACGCGAACCACAAGCCGGAGCTGGTCTACGCACTGTCGCGCTTCGAGGCCCTCTGCGGATTCCGGGCGCCCCGCCGCGCCGCGGAACTGCTCGCCGGCCTCGACACACCGGTGACCGATCGGCTCCACGCGATGCTCCGCGCCGAGCCTGACGCCACCGGTGTCAAGCGTGCCTTCACCTCGCTCCTGAACCTCGTCACGCGCCCCGAGCCGGAGGCTGTTGCGGCGGTTGCCGTAGCTTGCGCCCGCCGCCTCGAGACGGGCTCGCCCTCCGAGCGGGCCGACCGCACCGTCGTGCTCCTCCAGCGCGAGTACCCGGGCGACCCGGGCGTCATCGCCTCCCTCCTCCTCAACCCGGTGACGCTCAACCCGGGGGAGACGCTCTTCGTCCCCGCCGGCGGGGTGCACGCGTACCTCTCCGGCCTCGCGGTGGAGCTCATGGCGTCCTCGGACAACGTCCTGCGCGCCGGCCTCACCGACAAGCACATCGACATTCCCGAGATGCTCGCCTGCGTGGATTACGTGGCCGCGCCGCCCATCCGGCTCGCCCCCGAGTACTTCGGCGGACCGGTGGGGGTGTTCTACGCGCCCGTCGACGACTTCGAGCTCGCCGTCGCCCACGTCAACGCCGGCACCGGCAGCTACGAACTTCGCGGTCGGGGCCCACGCATCATCCTCGGCATCGAGGGAACAGTCACCGTGCGTTCCGGAGACGCGGAGGAGACCCTCACCCCCGGCCTTGCCGTGTTCGTCCGTGCCGACGACGCTGCCCCCGTGCTGTCCGGCGACGGCGTCGTTGTCCAGGCGGACGTTCCCTGACGGACCTCAGCCGGTGCCGTAGAGGTCGCGGGTGTAGATCTTGTGGGCGACGTCGTCGAGTTCGGGGTGGTGGCGGTTGGTGACGATGACGTCGGCGTCGGCCTTGAAGGCCTCGAGGTCACGGTAGACGGGGGAGCGGTAGAACTCCTCCACCTCCAGGGCAGGTTCGTAGAGGATCACTGGGATGCCCTTGGCCTTGATGCGCTTCATGATCCCCTGGATGGAGGACTCCCGGAAGTTGTCCGACCCGGCCTTCATCGCGAGCCGGTAGATCCCCACCACCCTCGGGTGCCGGGCCAGGACGTCGAACGCGATGAAGTCCTTCCGCGTGGTGTTGGACTCCATGATCGCCTTGATCAGCGTCTGGGGCACGTCCCGGTAGTTGGCCAGCAACTGCTTGGTGTCCTTCGGCAGGCAGTAACCGCCGTACCCGAAGGACGGGTTGTTGTAGTGCGTCCCGATCCGCGGGTCCAACCCCACCCCCTCGATGATCTGCCTCGTGTCCAGGCCATGATTTGCGGCGAAGGTGTCCAGTTCGTTGACGTACGCCACCCGCATCGCCAGGTAGGTGTTGGCGAACAGCTTGATGGCCTCGGCCTCCCGCTCCCCGGTCAGCAACACCGGGACGTGGGGTTCCAGGGCCCCTTCGCGCAGCAGGTCCGCGAACGCTTGGGCGTGCGGGGCAGGGCCGGCGACCACGATGCGCGAGGGGTGCAGGTTGTCATGCAACGCCTGGCCCTCGCGGAGGAACTCCGGGGAGAACAGGATCACCAGGTCCGGGTGCTCGGACTGCACGCGGGTGGTGAACCCCACCGGGATGGTGGACTTGACCACCACCACCGAGGACGGAGAGGTTTCCTCCACCTGCCCGATCACCTCCTCCACGGTCGAGGTGTCGAAGAAGTCC
>RZYE01000390.1 GCA_009930425.1 Actinomycetota bacterium
CGTGGTGGAGCTCTTCAGCGCCGTCGGCCAGGCGATCGAGCTGCCGGAGAAGCACTTCTCGCTGTTCACGGCCCTCGCCGGGTCCGGCCCGGCCTTCACTTTCAGCTTCATCGAGGCCCTCGCCCGGGCCGGCGTCAACCACGGGCTGCCGAAGCCGCTCGCCGTCCGGATCGCCGCGCAGACCGTCCTCGGGTCCGCGGGCCTCGTCCTCGCGCGCGCCGAGTCCGGCGGCACGCCTGCGACCCTCATGGACATGGTCTCCTCCCCCGGCGGCACCACCATCGCCGGCCTGCTGGCGGCCGACGCCGCCGGCCTCTCCCCCGCCGTGGTCCGGGCGGTGGACGCCGCGGTAGCCCGGGACCGTGAGCTGGGGGCGCAGTAGGAGGGGCGCGGTAGGACCGGCGGCGCTGTAGGATCGTCCCGATCCCCCGCGCGCGCCTGCGGGGAGCCCGGGCCGGTGCATTGGTCCTGATCGTCGCCCACGTGACAGCCACACCCGGGAGAGCCCGTGCACCGCCTCCACCCTCGCGCCGCCGTCGTGGTGGCCGCAACGTCCCTCATGGCCGCGCTTCTCGCCGCCTGCACGGCCGCCGGTGGACCTGACGCCGCCGCCGTCGGAATTGGCACCACCTCCGCGAGCGCCGGCAGCGCGACCGCGAGCGCCGCCAGCGCCACCGTCACGAGCTGCGGCACCACCGTGCCGGTCCCGGCCGAGGCGCGTGCGGTGGTCGCGCTGAAGTCCTCGGCGGTCGAGGCGGTGGTCGCGCTCGGTGGCGCTGGTCAGCTGGTCGGTGTCGCCGCCGTGGACGGTGACCTGCCGACGCACGTCACCGGAGTCGACGACGCCGCCTGGGACGTCACGCTCCCGGTCCTCTCCGAGGACGTGCCGTCCTTCGAGGCCGTCCTCGACCTCGAGCCGGACCTCGTCCTCGCGGGCTGGGAGTCGAATCTCTCGGCGGAGGGCGCCGGCGCGCGGGAGGACTGGGCGGACCTGGGCGTTGCCACGTGGGTCTCCCCGTCGGCGTGCCGGGACCCCGAGCTCCAGCCGGACCAGCTCACGTTCGATGACGTGTTCGCCGAGATCGAGGCGATCGGCACGCTGTTGGGACGCGAGGAGGAGGCCGCGTCCGTGGTCGCCGCCCAGCGCTCGGCCCTCGCGGACCTGACGGGACGCGTGGAATCAAATCGTCCGCGCGCGCTGTGGTGGTCCTCCGGCACGGACACGCCCTACGTGGGGGGCGGTATCGGGGCACCCCAGCTGATCATGGACACCGCGGGGCTCGGCAACGTCGCGGCGGACGTCCCGGACACGTGGGCCTCCCTGTCCTGGGAGGAGATCGCCGTGCGGGACCCCGAGGTGATCGTGCTCGTGGACTCGGCCTGGAACACGGCCGAGCACAAGCGGGCCGCGCTCGCCGCGAACCCGGTGACCGCAGCGATGGACGCCGTCCGGCAGGAGCGCTACCTCGTGGTGCCGTTCCCGGCCACCCAGGCCGGTGTCCGTACCCTGGACGCCGCCCTCGCCCTGGCGGACCAGCTCGCGGCCCAGCCGGCTGCCGGGGAGGTCTCGCCCTGAGGTCCGCCCGGCTCGCCGTTCCCCTCCTGGCCGTGGCGCTCCTCGCCACGCTGGGCGCCGCGATCGCGGTGGGTCCGGCGAGCGTGGGGATCGGGGACGTGTGGTCCTCGGCGTGGTCGCACCTCACCGGCGGTGGTCCCACCCTGAGCCGGGTCCAGGAAGCGATCGTCTGGCAGGGCCGGGCCCCGCGGGCACTCACCGCCGTGGGGGTGGGAGCCGGCCTCGCGATGGCCGGCGTGGTCATGCAGGCCCTCACCCACAACCCGCTCGCCGACCCCTACCTCCTCGGGGTGTCCTCCGGGGCCTCGGTGGGGGCGGTGGCCGCG
>RZYE01000391.1 GCA_009930425.1 Actinomycetota bacterium
GCGACTTCACCGAGATCCTTCCGCCCCGCCTGGCGGCGACGATCCCGAACCCCACCCAGGTCCTCGACTTCAAGCGCTTCTCCTCCGACGCCCTCAAGGGCCACCTCCGCGCCGAGCGCGACATCCTTCAGCGATTGACCCCCGGCATCCCTGTCACCACGAACTTCATGGTCATGGGCACCACCAACGCGCTGGACTACGCGGACTGGGCGTCCGAGGTCGACTTCGTCTCCAACGACCACTACGTCCTGCCGGGGCAACACGCCCGCGACGAGCTGTCCTTCTCCGCCAACCTCACCGGCAACCTCGCCGGAGGTGCCCCCTGGTTCCTCATGGAGCACTCCACCTCGGCGGTGAACTGGCAACCGGTCAACCTCGCGAAGGAGCCCGGGGAACTCGCCCGCGACTCCCTCACCCATGTCGCCCACGGCGCCGACGCCGTCTGCTTCTTCCAGTGGCGCCAATCGTCCGCCGGGGCCGAGAAGTACCACTCCGCGATGGTGCCCCACGCCGGCCGCGATTCGCGGGTGTTCCGCGACGTCGTCACGCTCGGGGACACCTTGCGGGCCTTGGCGCCGATCGCCGGGACCCTCCGCCGGCCGGCGGACATCGCGATCCTGTTCGACTGGCAGTCCTGGTGGGCGCTCGACGGCCCCGCACACCCCACGACGGAGCTGCGCTACCGCGAGGAGGCCCTCGCCTGGTACACCGCTCTTCTCGATCTCGGCCTCCGCGCCGACGTACTCCCGGTGGCAGCGGACCTGGCCCCGTACAGGGTCGTGGTCGCTCCGCTGCTGCACGTGGTCCCCACCGGTCTCGCCTCCCGGCTCGCGGACTGGGTGGCCGAGGGCGGCCACCTTGTCACCACTTTCCTCTCGGGCATCGTCGACGAGAATGACCACATCCACCTCGGCGGGTACCCGGGCGCCTTGCGCGACCTGCTCGGCATCAGGGTGGAGGAGTTCGCGCCCCTGTTGCCCGGAGAGTCGATGCCCTTGGATGACGGCACGACGGGCACGTTGTGGTCCGAGCCGATCGACCTCACCGACCCGACGACCGAGGTGCTCGTCAGGTACGCCGGCGGCACGCTCACCGGGAGACCCGCCATCACCCGGCGCACCCACGGTCTCGGCTCGGCCACCTACGTCTCCACCCGGCTCACCCCTGAGCACCTCCAACCGCTGCTCCGCGACCTCACCGCCCGCGCCGGCGTGACCAGCCCGCTTCCCCCTGCGCTGCTGAGCGCGATCGAGGTGGCTGTGCGGACCGACGGCGAGCACGACTGGACGTTCCTCATCAACCGAACGGCGTCTGCCGTCGACATCAGCGAGATGCCCGGGGACCCAGTTCATCCCCGCCCTCCGCTCCCCGTCGTCGGTCGACTCCTGGCCCCGCACGGCGTCGCCGTGCTCACCACTGACGCGAGGAGGTCAGAACGATGACCGACGTGCTGCCCGCTTGGACCGCCGCCGAGGGTGCCCACCGCGCACAGGAGCTGTTCGCCTCGACGTTCGGAGACCGTCCCGCCGGCGTCTGGGCAGCCCCCGGCCGGGTCAACCTCATCGGCGAGCACACCGACTACAACGACGGACTCTGCCTGCCGCTCGCCCTTCCGCACCGCACCTTCGTCGCACTCTCCCCTCGACCTGATCGGACGGCCGTGCTCGTGAGCGCGCAGGAGTCCGGCACCCGGACCGTCGACCTCGATGCCGTCGGGCGCGCAGGCACCACGCACGAAGTGGCGGGCTGGCCGGCCTACGTCGCCGGAGTCGCCTGGGCGATGGTGGAGGAGGGTTTGGATGTACCCGGCTTCCAGATCGCCGTCGACTCGTGCGTCCCGTTCGGTGCGGGCCTCAGCTCCTCGGCCGCGATCGAATGCGCGACGGCTGTCGCACTCGA
>RZYE01000392.1 GCA_009930425.1 Actinomycetota bacterium
CCAGCCGCGGGGGTCCCGGGTGGGGTCGTCGAAGACGCGGAGCTGGTGGGGGGTGACGCCGTCGAGGCCGAGCTTGTCGTGCAGGGCGCGGGCGACGGCGTCGGCGAGGCGCTCACCCTCGTGCAGGAACGTGCCGGGCAGGGCCCATTCACCGGTGGGGAGGCGGTGGACGAGCACGGCGAGGATGCCGGGCTCTGACCAGCGGCGACTCGGCGACAGCTCCTCACCCGGGACAACGGTCAGGACCGCGACGTCCACCGCCACCGACGGGCGCGGGTAGTCGACGAGGCGCTTGCCGGCGCTGTCGCGCCACTGGGGGTCAGCCATGCCCCCCATGTTAGCGCGCGGGTGCTCTAACTGCCGCTATTGTTAGAGCAGTTGCGCGCTAACAAGGCGTGCGATGGGCGAGGAGGTCCTGATGAACGCAACGCTCCACCTCGGTGCCGGCACGATGGCCGGCCCCCTGACCGTCTTCCCGATCTGGACCGACGCACCCGTCGCGCGCAGGCGTCCCTACGCCACTGCCCTTGCCGACGGCGGCGCGGTCACCGAGGTGGCCGGCGGCCCCTCAGTAGGGGGCGTCACCGTCACGAACCCCGGGCCGCGGCCGCTGCTCCTGTTCGAGGGCATGGTCCTCGAAGGCGGCTGGCAGCACCGCGCGCTCGTCCACGACGTCGTGGTGCCGGCGGGCATGCCGCTCGACGTGTCCGTCGCGTGCGTGGAGCAGGGCCGGTGGCACGGCTCGACGACGCAACGCACCAGCCGTCGCCAGGTCCCGCTGGCGGTCCGCGGCGCCCTGCGGGGGATCCGGCGGGAGGTTGTGGCGGGTACGCGGAGCACTGGCGTGGACCAGGGCGACGTCTGGCGGCGGGTGTCACGGTACGAGCGGGTGTACGGCGGGTCAGCCACCTCCAGCCTCGTGGACGTGCAGGATCGGGCTGCGCGTGAGGTGGACGCCCTGTTGGCTGGGCTGCGGCCGCTGTACGGGCAGCGCGGCGTGCTCGTCGGCGTGGCCGGCCACCCGGTGCTGCTCGAGGTCTTCGACCACCCCCGGACGCTCGCCGAGCAGTGGGACGCCATCCTGCGGGCGGTGGCGCTCGACGCCGTCGGCGTGCCCGAGATCCCGACGCCCGGCTACCGGGCCCGAGCGTTCGTCCAGCGGGTGCGCCGGCTGGTGGAGTCAGACGGCCTGTTCATGGACGAGGCAGCCGGGCTGGAGCGGCGTGACGATCTCGTTGACGTCCGGATGCTCGCGCTGCGAGGCGTGGATCTGCACCTCGCAGCCGTGAACGTCCGGCACGAGCTCGTACTGGCGGCGTGATCAGATCGGTGAGCGGCGCCGTCGTCGTTCGCCGACCGCGGGTGAGGACCCCGTTAGGGTGTGGACATGGGACAGGTGGTTGGGGGCGGGCACGTGTTCGTGGCCCATTCGAAGTTGGAGAACCTGCAGTACGACGCCGTCATCATCCCGACGGATCACTGGTTGCAGGTCGAGCCGTACTGGGGTCCGGCACTGGGGGTCGACGCCGATCGGCTCGGGGGCCGGTCGCTTGGCGAAGCGCTGATGCCTGCCGGGTGGGTGCACGGGAAGACGACGTGGGCACGCGTGCCTGACGAGGACCGTGCGACGGCGCTGGGTCAGGATGCGCCGGCGCCTGCGTGGTTCCTCGCCGTCGGGAGGTCACGGAAGACCGACGACGTCGAGTGGCTGATCGGCAATCTCCTGCAGGTGCTGGGGGCGATCGGGGGCAGCGGTGCCGTCAAGCCTGGACCAGGTCGAGCGCGGCCCTTGGTCGCCGTGACGACTCTTGGCGTGGGGAAGGGTGGTTTCGCACAGGAGCGCGGCGAGGTCATCCGTCGGCTCCTCGCCGCCGTGCAGGAGTTCGCAGGACC
>RZYE01000066.1 GCA_009930425.1 Actinomycetota bacterium
CTACAGGATTCCGCGCCGACCAGCACCCAGAACCGCGGAATCCCGCCAATCAGCTACCCCCGAACACCCCTCACATGCCTACCACCTGCGGAACTCCGGCCTGGCGCCGCGGTCCGGAGCGGCTGTTGACGGCGTGCTGTTGGGTCCTGCAGGTCGATGGCACTGCCCGCGACAAGCAGGTCCACGTTCTGTTCCGTCAGGTCGGTCCCGCAGAGCCGCGCGAGGTCCTGCGGGGTGTCGACGGCGGCGACCCTGCCCAGTCCCGTGGCGCGGGAGGTGACGGAGAGGCCGGCGTCCCCCACACTCCAGATCGTGACCGGCGGGCTGCCGACCGAGTCGGTGTCTCTTGCCTCAAGTCGATGTAGTCCTACAGCAGGGCACGATGAGCACAGCGAACTTGGTGTCAAGGCGCGCTACTCTTGCCGTTCTTGGCCCTGTCAGCAGCTTCGACAGGTGTGGCGGCGGAGACATTTTGATTCACGCTGGCAAAGCGTCAGACCGGCGGGTACCGGAGAAAGCGAAAAGGGCGGTACCAAGCGCAATTACGCACACGCCGAACTCCCGGCCAAGAACCGCTTGAAGAGGCAGTCGATCAATCATCACGTCCGGCATGAGAGCCAGCGTGGACCACAGGACCGCAGGAACCCACGCCCACACCGGCGCGAAGGCGCCGGCGATTAATGCGAAGCCCGACGAGGCGAGGAAGATCCACAGAATTCTCGCTGGCCGCGACTCTGGGCTCAGAACGCACCACACCACTACGCCTGGAGCGATCATTCCAGCGACAGCACTGAGGCGCGTCGCGCGCACTCGGAGAGCACGTGAGTCGACAAATGAGGACGCTGGGTCAATGAGACCTACTGCCAACGCTGGCGTGGCCAGCATCGGCCACGCGCTCCAGAACAATACTGGGGCTCCACCTGCGCCACCGGGAGTAGGTACCACCACACTGATGGTGCTGCACGCCACGGCCGTGGCAAGAACGTACAACGAGACTGCGTCGACTCGCCGCATGCGAAGGTCACAGATTGCCATCCACGTTGTAGCCCTACCCGCGCGCAAGTCCGCTCACCATGTCGACCTGTGTCTCGCACCTCGCAAGGGCGCCGTATGCCTCGCGCACCCAGTCAGAGGTCACGCTGTTCAAAGCTTCGTCGGGCAGGGGCCAGTAATCGAGACTTCCTGTCCTCTCGAAGAACAGCCAACCGGCTAGAACTGCCTGCGTTTCCAGTAGCCCGCCAGGTGGAGTGTCCGCGTGCAGGACTGCACAGTCGGCCGGGACGAGTACTGCGTGCACCCATTGTGAGTCGCTGTAACGAGCTGAGTTCAACGAGCCAGGGAGAAGGTCAACCACTCCGTCGATTGCCGGGACGACTCGCTCCGGGGGACGCTCCCGGTAGACGCCCGGAACCTCCGCCCCGCTGGCAATGATCGGCTCAAGCGCACGCCTGAACTCTGCCGCGACCGTCGTCAGACTTGCAGTGTGGCCGACGTTGAGGCAAACGTGAGGCTCTTCCGAGACGTCGCATTCCTGCATTGGAATGTCAGGGGACAATAATGTGCGCGGCTCGTGCATCGACGATGAGGTGACGCCGTAGCCGAACGCCACAACGAGCAAGGCGACCGCACTGGACGTGAGCGCGACGCGATCCTTTGAGCGGAGTTCTGCCACGAGAAGGGCAATGCAGGCCGATGCGATAGCGAGCGTGACGGCCAGCACGCGAGCTATTCGCGCCCAGTTGTACTCATAACCCACCAGCGATCCTACATGCCCGCCAATCTCGAAGATGTTCGGCACTAGACCATACAATCCCAGGTAGCTCAGAATCAGAGAGCCCAAGGTGGCGACCACTGCGGCTAGAAGCCGCGGCATGGCCAGCGCAGCGATACCGCCTATGGCAACGTAGAGCATCGTGATTGGGATAAAAGACAGTCCATAGGCGCCGTTGTAGTCAGGAGCAGCCCCAGTTGTCGCGTTTACGATGATCGCCGCGACAACGACGACGACGTGTCCGATGATGCCGACGATGAGGGCTCTTCCGAGGGCAAAGATGACGAGTCGTGCACTCCTCACTTCATCACCCGCCCCCAGCATCTGGCGTCCCGAGCGATGAATGTAGGGTGCGGTCGCCACTGCTGAGATGCCCGCGAGCACAGGGCCGGCGATGAAGAGCCCGCCGTGGGCCCAGTCGAGGGTCCACATCGGGTCCCCGGGCCAGCGCGCTTCCGTAAACAGGAAGCTTGCGTCGACGACCGTGAAGATGAATAGGGGCACGAGTAGTCCGGACCGCCACTGCCGGGTGCTGTCTCTCACGTCACTGCCCGCCACCGCTCAATCGAATGATCGCGGACTCCAGCGTGTCGTCGCCTGCAACTTCAAGGAGTTCCTTGACCGGGCCATGGAACTGGACCTCGCCGGACCGGAGCACGATGACGTTCTCAGCGAGTATCTCGAGATCTTCGACGATGTGGCTGGACATGAGGACGATGCGGCCGGGCGAGTTGATCTCGACGAACTCGCGCAGGGCACGCCGCTGTATGGCGTCGACCCCGGTAGTCGGCTCGTCCAGAACGAGTACTTCTGGGTCACTCACGAGGGCCGCCGCGAAGCCGATCCGGCGGAGCATCCCTCCGGACAGCTCGCGCATAGGCGAGTGCGCAGAGGAGTTCAGTCCGACAGCCTGCAACGCATCCTCCGCTCTGGCTGAGGCGTCCTCGATACTCGCGCCTCGGAGCCAGGAGACTAGTCGCAAAAAGTCGATGCAGCGAGCATGCGCCGGGTACTGAAACTGCTGAGGAAGGTATCCCGTCCGCGGTCGAACAGGTGAAAAACCGGCCGAATCTACGGTCCCGGCAGTAGGTCTGCGGCGCCGGGCCGCCAGCTCGAGCAACGTGGACTTCCCTGAACCGTTAGATCCGACGACGGCTGTAACTCCGAGAGGGAGCGTAAGGCTCACGTCATCTAGGGCGAGCGGCGCGGATTTCCTGTATCGGAAGCTAACCGAGGAGAAAGTCAACTCCTTTTGCGGACCGGTCACTCGTCAGTAGCTAAACGTGGGGTAGACGTAGACGCTGGCAGGGTTTGCTGTGTGCCAGGGCCTCGCGGCGAGAACCCGTGTTTGGCCGCGAGCCTGGGTGCCACCGGAGAGCAGCGGCTCCCTAATGGTTTGGGTTCCCCACGCAGTAGAGGTGCGGAGATCCGTTCGCTTACCTGCGTCGTACAGCCAACCCCACTTGCCGAGGTACTGTCGGTAGAAGTAGAAATCGGTCCACACGTATACTTCGTTCGAGCCGCGAGCTCGATATGTGGCCCGGTTTGCCGCGTACGATAGCCCTTCATTGAAGAAGTTCCCGTACGCTTGAGCCACAGCCGTGCCCCCCTCGTACGCTGTCAGCGGCGAGGACGAACTTCTCCAGGTCACGGCGGATGATGATGCTGCTGCTCCAGCGACCAAGGCAGCAGTGCCGACGAGAGTGGCAGCAGTTCTGAAAATGCGATTCACGGTATCCTCCTGAATCCGGGATGTCATTGCCGCCGAACCGAGTCGCTCTGTCCCGGTTCGCTCAGGCACGACGATATGACACCGCCCCTCCTGCGGTTGAGTATCACTCACAGTAGTTCATGCCATGTCATGTAGTTGCGATGTTTGCGGCCGGTCTCGGTCAGGTGGTCGGGGTCTCCCCGCAGAACGGGTCGTTGGCGATTGGGACGGCGCGGTGCTGGGTTATCGGATGGCTGTGTAGGGTCGTGGGCGCAGCAGTTGTTTCTGGGATTGTATCGACTTGCGGGTCTCGGGGTCTGCTTCGGCGAGGGCGGTGTGGAGCCATTGTGGTGTGTTGGTGAGGTAGTGGGCGACGGGGTCGTCGACGGCGCGGTCCAGGTCCCACCGTTCGAGGTAGGGCCACGGGGAGCCGGTCCAGCTCCAGAGGAGGGTGTGGCGTAGTGCCCGCCCGAGGCTCCCGGGGATGGTCTGGAGGGTGGTGGAGCCGGGGAGGTCGCGGCCGAGGTAGGGGCGGATGTCGACGGGCGGCGCTGTGGCGGCGTCGAGGCCATGGGAGGCCCGGTCCGACAGTGCTGCGGCCAGGGTGAGGAGGTCGGCGGTGGGCAGCGGCGGACACTCGCTCGTGGTGGGGGTGGTGGGCTCGCCTGCTGCTGTCCGTGGGGGCAGTCAAGGTGGTTCCCAGGTCAACGGTTCTGCCGGTGGCATTCCAAGCCGTGCGGCCGACTGAGCGAGCAGCTGGGACGGAGATGGCCGGTCAGTCGTCGGACTGCTCTGGGAGATCTCGGTCGGGGCGAAAGCCGTGTCGGTCTGGGTGTAGGTGCTCCAGAGCGCGAGGGCGTAGGTCCCGACCGGCGGGGCGGCGCGGCGGTGGGTGGATGTGGCGCGCCGGGCCTCCTTGAGGATGAGGTCGGGTTGTGCGGTGAAGCGCCGGCGTTCGTAGTCGATGGGGGGCGGGTGGTGGTGGAGGTGGTCGAAGAGGTCGGCGACGGCGTGCACGTAGGTGGGCCAGTGGCCGGCGTTGCTGATGGTGCGCCAGTGGCGGGCGCACAGCGGGGCCATGTGGGCGGGCAGGGCGAGGTTGAGGGCGAGGAGGCGCCACGGACGGGAGCTGCCCAGGCGGGCGAGGGCGAGAGCGGCGAACGCCCGGCCCGTGGGGGTGGTGAGGTTCAGGTGGGTGTCCAGGTCGGCGTCGCCGAGGGTGAGGACGCCAGGCCACAGGGTGGTGGGGATGCTGGCGAGTGGGAGTTCGGGACGTGCGGCGGTCACGGTCAAGGGTGGGGTTCTCACGTTCCAGGCGTGGGGGTAGCAGGGCGCGGCGGTGCCGATGCGGAACTCGAGTTCAGCGCCGAGGGCGAGGTGCCCCTGCTGTCGTTGCAGGGAGACCGCGACGGCGACGGCGTTGCGGGGGCGCTTCTTGGCGGCCGAGCGGGGGGTGAAGGGGGCGATGCCGTCGGTGGGGTCGAAGCCCTCCACGGTCTGTGAGACCTGGGCGGCGGCCGCGACCGATGGCTGGCGCAGGATCCGGTGGGCGAGGCGCAGTCCCTGTTCCTCCGGGGCAGACGGGCAGGACTTGCGGATGGCGGTGTTCTGCGTGATGATCTCGGCTGCTGCGTTGTAGGCGGTGCGGGGGTCGACCCACAGTCCGATCAGTTGCACGGGGTCGCCCTGATGGAAGGCGGTGAGGATGTCCCACAGCCATCGTTGTGCGGCGAGGAGTTCGTCGTCGGCGGGCTCGGGTGTGACCGTGGCGAATCTGGTTGCGCACCGGCGCCGGTAGCGCAGCCCTTTGGGTGCCGTGAAGTCGGCGCAGGAGTCGAGGGGGCCGGTGGAGGTCATCCAGGTGGGGGTGTGGAAGGGCAGCGCCCCGCAGGTGGGGCAGCACGTCTCCAGCACGAGGCCGTGGCGGACGCAGACGACGTGGTAGGGGTGGTGCCAGGTGTCGGTCCACTTCCCGGACATGGTCAGACAGCGTGGGCAGAATCGTGCGGCGCGGCGCCACCGGGGCCGCGGCAGTCCCAGGATTCCCACGGCGAAGTCCTCATCGAGCGTGGCGAGGGCGGCCCCGAGGGGGGAGCACCGGGAGGGGAGCGTTGCGGGTTCCAGGCCAGCCTGGAGGAACGCCTCCGGGTGGTGTGCGGTGAGGATCTCGAGTTTGGGGAGGGCTTGCGGGTGTGGTGCCACGCCCAGGTGGGTCAGGACGTCACGCGGGGTGACTTGGTAGCGGCGCGACAGGCGCCGCAGCCAGCCTTCCAGGGATTCGTCCCGGAAGCGTGGCACGTGGATGGGCAACCGTTCGATGTCGTAGCCGCCGACGATCTCCCGCAGTGGCGGCGCGGCGGGCGTGGGAGCGCTGTGGAGGTCAGGCGACGCTGGCTTGGAGTGCGGCATTGTCGACGGAGACCGCGGAGAGGAGGTCGGCGGTGATGCACTCGACGCCGTCGAGGATCGCCCGGTAGCAGGCGCGGTCGAGGATGTTCGTCAGGGACCCGATGCGACCCTGGGTGCGTTTGTGGAGGAGCTGGGCGTGGTCGGTGAGCATGCCCGGCCGGGTGGCGGCGAGCTTGTAGTGGCGTTCCAGGGTGGTGAGCAGCATGACCCAGGCCCGCATCCCGGCGTCGTTGTCGATCCGGAAGGGCACCACCGGGCATCGCGTCGCCCGCCGGGAGGTTTGGGCGTAACTCGTGGCCGCGCCGAGCATGCCCTCATCGAAGAACTGCTTCTCGCGCAGCCCGACCCCGATGTAGATGAACGTCACCGGGAGCTCGTTGGCCAGGCCCTTGAGGTGGTTGGAGACCTCGGTGCCGTTGCGGTGGGCGAAGTCGATGAAGTGCAGGTCATCGATGACGATCAGCCGGGTCTCGCAACTGGTCACGCAGTCGATCGCGAGGCTGGTGAGCTCGGTGCGGGACCCGCGGCGCGCGGCGGGGTGCTGGTAGAACTCCAGCAGCTTCTGATTCAGGCCCTTCAGGGTGATGCCGGCGGTCAGGGGGATGAACGCCACGGGCAGCCGCTGGTGCCCGTCGGCGGTGGTGGGACCGTAACGGCGGTACGTCGTGCGGTGGAACCATTGGGCGTACCGGGTCGCGATCGTGGTCTTGCCGAGGCTGGGCTCCGCATCGATGACGACCGAGCCGCGCAGCTTGTCCGAGTCCCGGTGGTTGGAGGCCATCACCTCGCCGATGATCCGGTAGGCGGCGTCCAGTTGCTGGGTTCGCACGGTCGGTGGGTTGGTGTTCCACACGTCCCGGGCGGCGTTGTAGTCCTCCAGCGCCGCGTCGGACAGTCCCGCCATCTCCTCACGGGTCAGCGCCGCGAAGTCGGTGCGCGGGCTGCCGGTGACGAAGGCGTCCCAGCCCGCTTTGCGGGAGAGCTGGTACCTGTGGGTGTCATTGGCAGCCAACCACCTGCTCCACGGATTGCTCACTGGTCCAGCACCGCCAGGACGTCCTCGTCCGGGTTCTCCTCGAAGTAGCGCTCGAAGACATCGAGATCGTCCGGGTGATCCCGCCGCTTCGGTTGCTGGGCCGACCGCCTCGCCAGCAGGTCGGCCACTCCCGGCACTGAGGCCAGATCGGCGGCGTCCTCGCTCCCCTCCGCAGCCACGGGTCGCTGGGTTGCGAGCCGGATCGCCAGATTGCGTTCCCGGCGGCCCAGGACCTCCTCACGGCTCCACCGGGCCAGGAGATTCTCGATGGCCTGCTCAGGATCGATGTGGCGGTTCTCCTGCACGCTGACGCGCTTGGTGTACTCCGCGGCGTCACGGCTGAACGGCGCGTGGAGACCGCCGGCAAGGCGCCATCCGAGTTCGTGCCAGGACTTGTCCGCCGGGTCCTGGAAGTAGACCGCGCGGATGTCGTCCACGTCGACCATGAACGGCCACTTGCCCGCGTGGGCGCCCCCATAGTTCGAACGGCGGCCCCGGTAGGGATTGATTGCTGGTCCGTCGTAGCGGCGCCCGTCGATCTCGACCCCGTAGTGGTTGATCGTGCGCCACTCGACGTCGAGCAGGTCGAACAGGAGGTCCTGCGACTGAGGCAATCGCAGGACTCCGGCGATCTCGATGCCGCGGTTGAACATTTCCCCTGGGGAGAGATCAACGCGTGGCAGGTGGGGGTCGCACAAGCCCTGATGCGGTGAGCAGTGGTAGACGTCGCCCACCCACTCGCGGATGAGTTCCTCCAGCTCGGAGACGTAGTAGAAGGCGCCCTTCTCGACGTCCTTGCCTCGTGAGGCGATGTCGGGGCCCTTGTAGCCCGGCAGCTTGTCCAGCAGAGACAGCCGCAACGTCTTGAAGAACCGTTCCAGCGCGGGTTTGTCGGTTGGCTTGTACGGAATGGCCGGTTGGACGGAGATCCCGAGCCGTCTGCACACCCCCATCGTGTGCTCCGACATGTACACCTTGCCGTGGTCGATCACGATCGTGTCGGGCAGGACGCCGACGGTCCCGAGCACCACATGTTCCGGGACACCGGAGTAGGGGCCGGTGGGTGCGGTCCGTGTGCGTCCCCAACGCTGCGGGGTCATCGTCTGGAACAGGACGTTCGCGACGTCAGCGGACCTCGCCGCGAATGGCCGCAGCCGAATCCCCTTGATGGAACGGTCGAACAAGTCCATCGCCACGGTGAGCTCGGTATTGACCCAGCGCATCGTCACCGGCTCCATCGCGAAGACGTCCAGCTTGTACCCGTCCAGGAGGATGTACTCCCCCGGGCGCGTGGGGTGGAGCTGACCGAGCACCCCCTGAGGGCGTTTGGCCACCGAGCGGCGCTGCTTGGCGTCCCAGAAGGTGTACTTGCCGTGGTCGAGTTCGAGGAGCCGGCGGTAGGCCGTCGCCACCGTGGGGGGCCTGCCGTCAGGGACATCCGCGAGGAAGGCCTTCGTGGCGCGGCGAATGACGGTCTGCTTCGAGGGCGTGGACTGATTGACGTACTCCTTGAGCACCTGCACGCAGGCGGCGTCCCACCGGGGGTCGACTCCGCGGCGTGTGTCCCGCAGAGTCCGTTCATCGACAAGGCCAGCTGGACCGAAGAGTTCGAGGCGCCGTAGTCGGCGCTGGACGGTGCGGATGGAGACGCCGAGTTGCTGTGCGGCAGCTGCGACGCGGTCACCGATTGGCGGATCGTCAGCGTCGTGATGGAGCAGGGGAGAGAGCGTCGCTACTTCAGCGTCAACGCGTGCCCGCTGCTTCGTGGTGAGTGACGCCAGCGCGATCGCCGGCCCGACTGAGGGGGGTTCTTCGTCACCGTCTGCGGGCGTGGACAGGTTGGTGGAACGGTCGATGAGCTCGGTGATCGAGCAGAGTCGGTACGTGCCGTGATCGTCGTGGAGTCGCGCCGCCGACCCGGATACCTCGCACACAGTCCATGAAGTGCCGTCAAACCAGACTTGCTCCCCCACGCGGAGTTCGAGCACGGCCGTCATGCTGCACCCGGGCGAATACCCGTGATCGTGGTCCCGTCGCTGAGCGGGGTTTCGAGTTCGACGACCCATACCTGATGCCAGAGCAACGCGAGCAGGGCAGCACGCACCGCGAAGTGTCCGACGTCCATCGTCGTCGCTCCCGTGACCGCGGCACCCAAGGTCATGCCGACCGAGCCGCTCCGAAGGAGGTTCTCCACGGCTCGCGGTTGAACCAGGTCCCAGCGCTTTCCCTGGCGCAGGAATGAGAGGTTT
>RZYE01000393.1 GCA_009930425.1 Actinomycetota bacterium
GTGGACGGCCCTCGGACAGGACGCTGCCGGTCTGGTTGAAGATTCATTGATGAAACCAACGCTCAGATTTCAAAGTTCGCTGCATCTCGACAACAACCACCTGTCGAGATGCAGCGAAGACTGAGGAAACACGCCTGCCATCTTTGAAGAAGCGGGCACGTTGGAGCGGGTTCCTCAAAGTTCGTGCCGAGCGGGGCTTCATTTCGGGCGGGGCTGGCGCCGACTTGGCCAAAGTGGGAGCGGGGTAGCGGGCGGCCCGGCAGGCTGATGTGGGTGAGATACCTTGCACTGGCGGCCTCCGTGTTAATTCTCGCTGGCTGCAGCAGCACTGCCGATCCATCATCGACGGACTCCCCTGGGGGTGGGCCGACGACCACGGGCGTGTCACCCTCGACCAAGTCAGCGGCAACCCCGTCCCCGGTGACCACCGGCGAGTTGACCATCCCCGAGCCCCGGGGAGAGATCGCTCGTTCCGTGTTCGGTGCGAACCCGCAGGACGTCGTCTCCGGGGAGGCGGTCGAGGGCGCGACCCTTGAGGCGCGCGTCGCCTGTGTGGACCCCGGCAGGGGCACCGCCTCGTTCGAGGTCTTGGACGCCAGCGAAGAGCGCACGGGAGTAATGGGAATTGTCCTGAGCGGCCAGTTCGCGTGTGACGGCGCCGAGGTGTTCGTCTCCACCACCGCCCCGTTCTCCGGCCCCCTGCGGATCACGTTCACCCAGGTGCCCGACACTGCCGTTGAGGGTTACGCGACTCTCAGCACTGGTTGACAGGCTGTGGCACCGCGGAGTTCGCGCGTTTTGTGTGCGTCCGGTTCGATCGCACGCGTTTCCCGGCGTGGCAGGTCGTTCCCGATCACGGCGAGGGCGCGCATGTCAGTGTCATGAGACGCTGGTAGGGACCGACTGGAGGTGGCATGAGGACGCGCTGGGTGTTTGTCGCGTGTGTGGTGCTGGCAGCCTTGTCCGGTAGCGCGCTGATCCTGCTCGTCCCCTCACTGTTCGACCGGGGCGATCCCCGGGTCGGGGTGATGGTGGGTTTGGCAGCCCTCTGTATGGTCGCGATCATGGTGGGGCGTTACGTTCGCCGGTCAGCGCTCGATCAGGGCCGTTAGGGTCACGGTTCAACGGCGGGCTGGCGTGCCCGCCATCGTGCCGCCCAGACCAGGCTGAGGACGCCGCTGACCACGTGCACGGACCCGAGCCAGAGCAGGACGTCTCGCGCGGCGGAGTCCGGCCACCCCAGCGGAAGCAGGAGTCCGGCCACCAGGGCGAGGATCCCGGTGATGAGCGCGAATCGCCCCGCCTGCGATAGCGCGCCCCTGTCGCTGGCTTCCACACGGCGGGCCGTCGACAACAGGTTGGACGTCGCGTTGCCCTGCCCCACGGCCCTCGCGGTGGCGTGTGAGTCACGGTTCACCGGGCAGCTCCTTCGTCAGTCGCGGTGTGGTGGCGCGGCTGCGGGCCGGCGCCAGAAGCGCGACCCCTATCCACGGCTTCCCCAGGACCGGCAGGCGAGGCTTGGGCCTGATCCATCATGTGACCTCCCCACCCCGACCGGCCCGGACCCGCCACGACACGAACCCAGCGGCCACCCACCCGAACCCCGAGGTGAGCGCCGCGATCACCGCCCACGCCACCTCCGTCGTGGCAACCCAGAACGACACGCCGAAGACCAGCGCAACAAGGAACGCCGGACCCATCCGGACCGTCGTCTTCACCGACTCGTCCCTACTCCCGTCGGCTTGCCCCCGCCCGCGTCTCCGGTGACCACCGCATTTCGTCCCGCCATGATCAGGACTCCCGACATCGTGCGGAAGTTCGTGCAGGGTGACCGTGTCGTTTAGTGCTGTTTGATGGTGTAGCGCAGGACCCGGTTGGTGCCAGGGAACA
>RZYE01000067.1 GCA_009930425.1 Actinomycetota bacterium
GTGTGGGGCGTCTCGACGGCGTCGCCCGCCGCCCAGATGTCCGGCGCGGAGGTGGCCATGTGGGTGTCCACCTTGATGCCGCCGCGCTCCCCGAGCTCGATCCCGGCGTCGGTGGCGAGCTTGGTGCGGGGGCGCACTCCAGTGGCGAGGACGACCTGGTCGGCGATGAGGAGCTCGTTGTTGGACAGCTCCACCCGCAGGCGGCCTCCGGGCGCCGGCGTGAAGGCCTTCACGGCGGTCGAGAGATGGAGCTTCACGCCCCGGCTCTTCATGTGCCGCTCGACGGGGACGGACACCTCCCTGTCCACCGGCGGCAGGATCTGGTCCGCCATCTCGACCACGTCCACGTCCACCCCGCGGTGGATGAAGTTCTCCGCCATCTCCACGCCGATGTAGCCGGCTCCCACGACGACGGCGCGGAACTCGGTCCTCGTGCCCTTCTTCTTCTCGGCGATGGCGGCGTCGAGCTCGGCCTTGATGGCGTCCATGTCACCGAGGCGGCGCAGCACGTGGATGCCGGGCAGGTCGAGGCCCGCGATCGGGGGCCGGATCGCGGAGGCGCCGGGGCACAGCGCGAGCTTGTCCCAGGTCTCGGTGTACTCCTTGCCGGTGTCGAGCTCCTTGACGGTGACCGTCCTGTTCTCGCGGTCGATGGCGGTGACCTCGGTGGCGATCCGGACATCGATGTTCAGCGTGTCCCGCAGGCTCGCGGGGGTCTGGAGGAGCAGCTTGCTCCTCTCCGTGATGACCTCCCCGATGTGGTAGGGCAGGCCACAGTTCGCGAAGGACACGTGGTGGCTCCGCTCGAAGACGATGATCTCCGCAGACTCGTCCAGGCGACGCGCGCGCGCCGCGACCGATGCGCCCGCGGCCACTCCTCCGACTACGACCAGCTTCATGTGCCATGCTCCTCACAATTGCGACTTGTTCTCACTTCAATCCTAGTTCTGGGGCCCGCGCGCGAGACCGGCAATCACGGGGCAACCGCGATTGTGGCCGCGGGAGTGTCGGTAATCTGGGTCACATCTCCGCCCGCGCCCCGGCGGGCCGGAACGAACCTGGATGGATGTGACCATGAGGACCCCTGTCGACCCCACCACCACCACCGCCTGGCAGAGGCTGTCGGAGCTCAAGCGGGCACTCGAGCCCGACCTGCGCGGCTGGTTCGCCGCTGACCCGGACAGGGCGCGGCGGTTCTCGCGCGACGCCGCCGACCTGCATGTCGACCTGTCGAAGAACCTCATCGACGACGACGTCGTGGCCGCCCTCCTCCAGCTCGCCGAGGAGGTGGGGCTCGACGAGCGGCGCGAGGCGATGTTCACCGGGGAGCGCATCAACGTCACCGAGAACCGGTCCGTGCTGCACACCGCGCTGCGGAACCCAGCCGGAACGGAACTCGTGGTGGACGGACAGGACGTGGACGCTGACGTCCAGGCCGTCCTGGAGAAGATGTACGCCTTCGCGGAGCGGGTCCGCTCCGGGGAGTGGAAGGGCGTGACCGGCAAGCGCATCGAGACGGTGGTCAACATCGGCATCGGCGGTTCGGACCTCGGTCCCGTCATGGTGTACGAGGCGCTGAAGCCCTACGTCCAGGACGGCCTGACCTGCCGGTTCATCTCCAACATCGACCCGACCGACTCTTACGAGAAGACGGCGGACCTTGATCCGGAGACCACCCTCGTGATCGTCGCGTCCAAGACGTTCACCACCCTGGAGACCCTCACGAACGCGCGCCTCGTGCGTACGTGGCTGCTGGACACGCTGAAGGCCCAGGGCGCCGTCGACGGCTCCGCCGAGCAGGACGCCGAGGCGATCGCCAAGCACTTCGTGGCCGTCTCGACCGCGCTCGACAAGGTCGCCGCCTTCGGCATCGACCCGGAGAACGCGTTCGGGTTCTGGGACTGGGTGGGCGGCCGGTACTCGGTGGACTCGGCCGTGGGCACCGCCGTGGCCGTGGCGATCGGGCCGGAGGCGTTCCAGGACTTCCTCGCCGGGTTCCACGCCATGGACAGCCACTTCCGGAGCGCCCCCGCGGCGGAGAACGTCCCACTGCTCATGGGCCTGCTGAACGTCTGGAACGTCAACTTCCTGGGCGCACACACCCACGCGGTGCTGCCCTACGCCCAGTACCTGCACCGCTTCGCCGCCTACCTGCAGCAGCTCACCATGGAGTCGAACGGCAAGTCGGTGCGCTGGGACGGAACCCCCGTCACCACGGACACCGGGGAGGTGTTCTGGGGCGAGCCCGGCACGAACGGCCAGCACGCCTTCTACCAGCTCATCCACCAGGGCACCCGGCTCATCCCCGCGGACTTCATCGCGGTGGCCACCCCGGCCCGTCCGCTCCAGGACGGCGACGCCGATGTCCACGAGCTCTTCCTGGCCAACTTCTTCGCCCAGACCAAGGCGCTCGCGTTCGGCAAGACCGCGGACGAGGTCCGCGCCGAGGGCACGCGCGAGGAGATCGTGCCGGCTCGCGTGTTCGCCGGGAACAAGCCGACGACGTCGATCATGGCGCCCTCCCTCACCCCCTCCGTGGTGGGCCAGCTGATCGCGCTGTACGAGCACATCACCTTCGTGCAGGGCATCGTCTGGGGCATCGACTCCTTCGACCAGTGGGGCGTGGAGCTCGGCAAGCAGCTCGCGCTGCAGATCGCCCCGGCGGTGGCGGGGGATGAGGACGCGCTCGCGGCGCAGGACCCGTCCACGCAGGCGCTGGTGCGGTACTACCTGGAGAACCGCGAGCGGTAGGGAACCGCGCGCGCCGGATCAGTCCGCGTAGAAGTCATCGGGGAGGTCCGCGGCACCGCGGACCCCCACCATGATCGCGCGGTTCACCGGCGTGCCTGACCGGAGGATGCTGAGGGTGCCGTCGTGCTCCATCACGACGACGCCGACCTCACCGACGTTGTGGATCCCGTGGCGGCGCAGGCTGGTCCAGAAGTCCCGCTCGGTGATCCCGAGGCGGCGCAGTTCCGGCAGGTCGATCTCCGCGCCCGCCATGACGATCACCCCGTGGACGTGTCCGAGGTCCGAGTAGCGGCTGCTCCGCCGGGCGAGCCCGATGGCCCCCTCCAGCGTGAACAGGGTGGTCAACGCGATGACCCCGCCGAGGAGGGTGGGGGCGTTGCCGAGCATCGACCGTCCCACCACCGCGCCCAGCACGGTCACCAGCGCGAGTTCGAAGCTGGAGTGGCTCGCGCCGAAGTAGCGCCACGAGAAGCGCACCACGAGGCTGAAGGCGATGTAGAGCAGGATGGTCGCGATGACCACGCCCACCGCGCCGGCGGGTGAGATTCCGATCTGGTGCCACAAGCCGTCCATGCGGGCATTGTGGCAGGGCTCACGCCCGGCCGGTCAGTCCGTGACGAGATCCGAGGGTGCCAGCGCCCCGATGCCGCCCTCGAGCCCGAAAACGTCGGCGAGGCCTGCGTCCTGCATGACCGCCATCGCGGCCCGCGAGCGGTTGCCGGAACGGCAGTACACCGCGTAGGTGCCCTCCGGGTCGAGTTCGGCGACCTGCTGCGCGAAGTCCGGGCTGCTCACGTCGATGTTCACGGCTCCGGCGATGTGCCCGTCGGCGAACTCCTGCGGCGTGCGGACATCGAGGATCGTGACGCCGTCGGACAACGAGGCGCGGAAGGTGTCGGCGTCCACGTGCTCGCCGCGCGGGGCCTGGGGGGCGCCCGCCTCGACCGTGGTGGTCCCGGAGTCGGTGGATCCGCACCCGGAGAGCGCGAGTCCGGCGGCGAGGAGGCCACCTGCGAGGGCCATTCGGGTACGTCGGGCGTTCATGGCATCATCATATACCCATGGGGGTATATGATCCAGAGGCCTGCCGCGAGGCCTGGCTCCACGGTCTTCTCCCCACGGTCCTGCAACGGAGCTCTCCGCCCGGCCTCTAAGCTGTCGGCATGGCGAAGGACGTGCTCGTGGTCGGTGAGGCCCTGATCGACATCGTGATCCCGCTCGACGGCGAGACCGCCGAACACGTGGGCGGGTCTCCTGCGAACGTGGCGATCGGGCTCGCCCGGCTCGGCCATCCGACGGCACTCGCCACCCGGTTCGGCCGGGACGAGCGCGGTGAACGCATCCGTGCGCTGATGGAGGGCGAGCACGTCATCCTCGTGCCGGGCAGCAACGCTGCCCCTCGAACCTCCACCGCGCTGGCACGGCTGGACTCCCGCAAGGTGGCCACCTACGAGTTCGATCTCGACTGGCAGGCCGATCCCGGCATCGTCGCACCCGAGGGCGGCCACCTCCATACCGGCTCCATCGCCGCCACCCTTCCCCCGGGCGGGGCAGCGGTCGCCCGCATCGTGGGGGACTCGCGTGCCCATGCCACCGTGTCGTACGACCCCAACGCCCGCCCCAGCCTGATGGGGGACCCGGCCGACGTCGTCGTCCCCATCGAGCACCTCATCTCGCTGTCCGACGTGGTGAAGGCGTCGGAGGAGGACGTGGAGTGGCTCTACGGCGCCACCCCGGCCGATGCCCTCGACCGGTGGTCCGCGATGGGTCCGAGCCTGGTGATGGTCACCCTCGGCCCGGACGGCGTACTGGTGCGCTGCGCCGGGGAGACCCGCGCCTTCCCGAGCGCGCCGGTGAGCGTCGCCGACACCGTCGGGGCCGGGGACTCCTTCATGTCCGGGGTGCTCTCCGGCCTGCTGGACGCCGGCCTGCTCGGCGGGATCGAGGGGCGCGAGCGGCTGCGCGCCGCGACGCTCGACGACGTTGCCCCGGCTGTCGAGCGGGCGCTCGCCTGCGCGGGCATCACCGTCTCGCGGGCGGGCGCGAACCCGCCGCGGCGGGACGAACTGTAGCCTCAGCGCGCGAACAGGTCGCCGATCTCCCGCGCCAGATCGTCGGGGAGGACGACGCCGCCCGCAGCCGCGTTCTGCGCCACCTGTCCCGGCGTCGTCGCCCCCGCGATCACCGTCGCGACGCCCGCCTGGGCGAGCAGCCACCCGAACGTGGCCTCGAGCATGGTCAGCCCGCGCGCCTCGCACAGCTGCCGGTAGGCCTCCAGCTGATCCCAGTCCACCGTCTCGAGGAGCTGCGGCTTGAGCGCCGAGATCCGGCCCTCACCGCCGGCCCGCGTGTACTTGCCGGTCAGCAGGCCGTTGTACAGGGGGAAGTAGGGGATGAGGCCCATCCCCAGCTCGCGGGCGGCGGGAAGCACCTCGTCCTCGACGCCACGCGCCAGAAGGGAGTACTCGTTCTGCGCCGAGACGAACGGGACCAGCCCGTTCTCGCGTGCCACCAGGTCCGCCTCGCGGAGCTGGTCCGCCGAGAAGTTCGAGTTCCCGACGTACCGCACCTTGCCCTCCGCGACCAGGTCCGTGAGGGCGCCCAACGTCTCCTCGATCGGGGTGGCAGGGTCAGGGGTGTGCATCTGGAGCAGGTCGATCCGGTCGGTGCGCAGCCGGGTGAGGGAGGCCTCGACGGCGCCGCGGATGTAGCGGGCCGCGCCCTTGGGGCCCCAGTCCTCGCTGCCGGGCATCGTGACACCGCTGTGCCCGAACTTGGTCGCGAGCACCACCTCGTCCCGGCGGCCCGCGAGGGCCACCCCCATGAACGTCTCGCTGAGGCCGGGCTCGGCGCCGTAGATGTCTGCCCCGTCGAAGAAGGTGACGCCGTGGTCGATCGCGGCGTGGATGACGGCGGTGGAGCCCTCCTGGGTCGCGGTGGCCGTCCCCCGGCGGGAGAAGTTGTTGCAGCCCATCCCGACGGCGGGGACGACGAGGTCGCTGGAACCCAGCGTGCGCGGTTCGATCATGGATCCACGGTACGACGGCGCGAGCCCGGGTGCCTCCGGTTGTCCCGCCGCTCCTCCCGGGCGAGGATGGGCCGATGACCTACACGGACCACGAATCGGACACCATCCGCGGCGGCGTCCTGGGCGCCATCGCGCTCGTCTCCCGCGCGGACGCGGGACTGCTCGCCGCCCTGCGGGAGTCCATGGCGGCAGGCAGGGTACTGGCGGACCTCCCCGAGGAGTTGCGCGGCATCTTCGCGGAGTTCGAGGTGCCCCCGCTCGCACCGGGGGAGGAACTGACGGCGCTCTCGCGTGGGCTCGCGGTCGTCGAGGCGAAGGACCCCGTGGCCGCCCAGTCGCTGCGGGATGTGGTGCTCGAGGCCTGCGAGCAGGCCGCGGGGGCCGCGGGTGGCGTCTCGGACGCCGAGCGCGCCGTCCTGACGCAGGTCCGCCAGGTGGCGGGACGGCGCCCCGTCCAGGACCGTTCGGGGACGAACACGATCGCCGGGGTGGATGACACTGTCGAGGTTCCGGCGATCTCGAGGGACTTCTGACCCGCAACGACCCACCGGATGTGGCGGCCGTCACTACGCTGGAAGGATGGACTGGAACCCCTACGATGCCGTCCTCTTCGACCTCGACGGCGTGATCACCCCGACAGCAGAACTCCACATGCGCGCGTGGGCAGAGATGTTCAACGCATTCCTCGACGCCCATGGCGTGGACGAGCCCTACACCGATGACGATTACTTCGCCTACGTGGACGGCAAGCCCCGCTATGACGGCGTGCGCTCGTTCCTCCAATCCCGGGGCATCGAACTGCCCGAGGGCGACCCCTCCGACCCGCCGGAGGCCGAGACCGTCTGCGGGCTCGGCAACCGCAAGAACGACGTGTTCAACGCGGTGCTCGCCCGTGACGGCATCGCCGCCTACCCCGGCTCGATCCGACTCCTCGACGCACTCGCGGAACGCGGGATCAAGGTGGCCGTGGTCTCCTCCTCGAAGAACGCACCCACCGTGCTGGACGCCGCCGGCCTGTCCGACCGCTTCCCCGTGGTCGTGGACGGTTCCGTCGCGGCCGGCCTGGACCTGCCCGGCAAGCCGCGGCCGGAGACCTTCCTCCACGCCGCCGAGGAGGTGGGCGTTCCCGCCGACCGTGCGGTGGTGGTGGAGGACGCCGTCTCCGGCGTTGCCGCCGGCCGGGCCGGGAACTTCGGCCTCGTCGTCGGCGTGGACCGGGGGGCGGGCGAGCAGACGCTGCTGGACTCCGGTGCCGACGTCGTCGTGACCGACCTCGAGGAACTCGTGTGAAGCGCATCGATCCCGACGTCGACCCGATCGACCGGTCCAGGTTCCCTGCCGACCCATGGCGGTTGGTCGAGACCGAGTACTCGGTCGAGGACCTCGGCGCGGCCGAGACCCTCTTCGCCCTCGGCAACGGCTACCTCGGCATGCGGGGCAACCCCGAGGAGGGCCGTGACGCCTTCGCCCACGGCACCTTCATCAACGGCTTCCACGAGACCTGGCACATCCGTCACGCCGAGGAGGCCTTCGGCTTCGCGAAGACCGGCCAGACCATCGTCAACGTGCCGGACGCGAAGACGATGAAGCTGTACGTGGACGACGAGCCGCTGCTCCTCTCCGTCGCGGACACGGCGGAGTACGAGCGTTCCGTCGACTTCCGCGACGGCGTGCTCCGCCGCCACGTGGTCTGGCGCACTCCCGCGGGGAAGCGCGTCCGGATCGACTCGACGCGGCTCGTGTCCTTCGACGAGCGCCACCTGGGCCTCATGACCCTCGAGGTGGAACTGCTGGACGGTGACGCCCCCGTGGTGGTCTCGTCCCAGGTGCTCAACCGCCAGGACGGCCGCGACGAGTACCATGCGACCCCGCACGCGCGGGCGGCCGGCTTCGACCCGCGCAAGGCCTCCAAGCTCGCCGACCGGGTGCTCCTCCCGCAGGGCGACTGGGGCCAGGACCTGCGGATGATCCTGAGCTACAAGTGCGCGAACTCCGGGATGACGCTGGCGGTCGGCGTGGACCACACGATCGAGACCGAGAACGAGCACGAGGTGCTCACCAGCACGGAACCGGACATCGGGAAGACCGTCTTCCGCGTTCAGGCCCAGGAGGGCGTGCCGATCCGCATCACGAAGGCCGTGGCGTACCACAGTTCGCGTGGCGTGCCCGTGCGGGAGCTGTTCGACCGGTGCCGCCGCACCCTCGACCGCGTGGCCCAGAAGGGGTTCGAGCCGGTCTACGCCGCGCAACGCGCCTGGCTGGAACGGTACTGGGAGAACTCGGACATCGAGATCCTGGACCACCCGGACCTCACGCAGGCCACCCGGTGGTGCATCTTCCAGCTCGCCCAGGCGGCCGCACGATCGGACCAGATGGGTGTTGCCGCGAAGGGCGTGAGCGGGTCCGGCTACGAGGGCCACTACTTCTGGGACACCGACGTCTACCTGGTGCCCTTCCTCACCTACACGAACCCCACCATCGCCCGGAACCTGGTCAAGTTCCGCGTCAACCTGCTGTCGGCCGCGCGGGAGAGGGCCTGGGAGCTCGCCCAGCGGGGCGCGCTCTACCCGTGGCGGACCATCAACGGCGAGGAGGCCTCCGCCTACTACGCCGCAGGGACCGCTCAGTACCACATCGACGCGGACGTGGCGTTCGCGCTCTACAAGTACTCGGACATCACCGGGGACTGCGAGTTCATGTACGACTACGGGATCGACGTGCTCGTGGAGACCGCGCGGATGTGGGCGGACCTCGGGTTCTGGCGCGTGAACGAGGATCGTACCTTCCACATCCATGGGGTGACCGGCCCCGATGAGTACACCACGGTGGTGAACAACAACCTGTTCACCAACGTGATGGCCAAGGCCAACCTCATGCGCGCGGCGCGCCTCGCCCGGCAGGTGCGGGACACGAACAAGCTGGCCTGGGAGCGGCTCGTGAAGCGCGTCCGCCTCGAGGAGGCGGAACTCGACGAGTGGGAGCAGTGCGCGAACGCCATGGTCATCCCGTTCGACGAGCGCTTCGGCATCCACCCGCAGGACGAGCACTTCCTCGAGCGCGAGCTCTGGGACCTGGAGGCCACCCCGCCACAGATGCGCCCGCTCCTGCTCCACTTCCACCCGCTGGTCATCTACCGGTTCCAGGTGCTGAAGCAGGCCGACGTGGTGCTCGCCCTCTTCCTCCAGGGCGACCAGTTCACCACCGAGGAGAAGCGCGCGGACTTCGACTACTACGATCCGATCACGTCGGGGGACTCGACCCTCTCCGCCGTGGTGCAGTCCATCGTCGCCGCCGAGGTCGGGTACCAGGAGCTCGCCCTGCGGTACTTCGTCGAGGGCCTCTACGTGGACCTCGC
>RZYE01000068.1 GCA_009930425.1 Actinomycetota bacterium
CCCAAGGTCATGCCGACCGAGCCGCTCCGAAGGAGGTTCTCCACGGCTCGCGGTTGAACCAGGTCCCAGCGCTTTCCCTGGCGCAGGAATGAGAGGTTTTTCAGCTGTACAGGATCCCCGCCAGTCCACACTTCGTAACGCCAGCCCCGCTCGGACAGCAGTCGTGACGTCCATTCGAAGACCTTGGCCACCTTGGGTTTGTCCACGAACGCTGAGGGCTTGACATCGACGACGACAACCGAGCCGTCCCTCTCGCAGAGCAGGAAATCGGGGACGTGGTGCCGGATCCTGGAACCGTCGCGCCCGCGGAGACCGAAGGGCTGGCTGGCGATCGCGACGACGCTGGGATCGAAGTCCGCCAGCAACAACCGGTCGCGTTCGAGCAGACTCTCGTATCCGACCAGGTCTTCCATCGTGGCCGACCAGAACCAGCCCGGATAGTGCGTCATCTTTGGGTGCCACGCGAAGTCCCGAATCGGGCGGCCGTACACGATGTCGTGTGCTCGTGCGCGAGTGAGGTCAGTGACGACTTCCCCGCCGTCCGCCAGCAGGTATCGAACCTCCACGTTCGACGACCTTCCCACGACTGTCAGCCTCCCACGCTCGCGACAAGAAAGTGAGAAACGACACGCAGACGACAAGATAATGAGAAAACGACAAGTTGCGTGAGAAACCACACGAGCCCGAGTGATCCGGCGTAGTCGGCCGAGTGGGAATAGCTGACCCGTCCGCCATGTTGAGCCTGACAGACTCAAGTCTGGCCCCGGCAACTTGCACACCGCACCCCGGCCCGTCAGACTTGAGTGGTACAGACTCAGGTCCGCGGAGAGTCCGCTGGCCACGAACAAGGAGACACACACATGGCACGTGCGGTCGGAATCGACCTCGGTACCACCAACTCGGTGGTGGCCGTCCTCGAGGGTGGCGAGCCCACCGTCATCGCGAACGCCGAAGGCTCCCGGACCACGCCGTCCGTCGTCGCCTTCGCGAAGTCCGGCGAGGTCCTGGTCGGTGAGGTCGCCAAGCGGCAGGCCGTCACCAACGTGGACCACACCATCAGCTCGGTCAAGCGCCACATGGGCACCGACTGGACCGCCTCGATCGAGGGCAAGGACTACACCCCGCAGGAGATCAGCGCCCGCATCCTCGGAAAGCTGAAGACAGACGCGGAGTCCTACCTCGGCGAGCCCGTCACGGACGCCGTCATCACGGTGCCCGCCTACTTCAACGACGCCCAGCGCCAGGCCACGAAGGACGCCGGCCAGATCGCCGGCCTCAACGTCCTGCGCATCATCAACGAGCCCACCGCCGCGGCGCTGGCCTATGGCCTCGAGAAGGGCAAGGAGGACGAGCTCATCCTCGTCTTCGACCTCGGTGGCGGCACCTTCGACGTCTCCCTCCTCGAGGTGGGCAAGGACGACGACGGGTTCTCCACGATCCAGGTCAAGGCCACCAACGGCGACAACAAGCTCGGTGGAGACGACTGGGACCAGCGCGTTGTCGAGTGGCTGATCAGTCAGGTGAAGAACAAGGAGGGCGTGGACCTCTCCAAGGACAAGCGCGCCGTCCAGCGGCTGCGTGAGGCGGCGGAGCAGGCCAAGAAGGAACTCTCCTCGGCGCTGTCCACCCACATCTCGCTCCAGTACCTCTCGATGAGCGAGAACGGCCCCGTCCACCTGGATGAGAAGCTCTCGCGCGCGCAGTTCGAGGAGATGACCAAGGACCTCCTCGAGCGGACCAAGGCGCCGTTCAACAACGTCATCCGGGACGCCGGCATCAAGCTCTCCGAGATCGACCACGTCGTGATGGTGGGTGGCTCCACCCGCATGCCCGCCGTGACCGAGGTCGTCAAGGCACTCACCGGCGGCCGCGAGCCCAACAAGGGCGTGAACCCGGACGAGGTCGTGGCCGTCGGCGCCGCCCTGCAAGCCGGCGTGCTGCGCGGTGACCGTAAGGACGTGCTCCTCATCGACGTCACCCCCCTCAGCCTCGGCATCGAGACCAAGGGCGGCATCATGACCCGCCTGATCGAGCGCAACACGGCCATCCCCACCAAGCGGTCCGAGATCTTCTCCACCGCCGAGGACAACCAGCCGTCCGTGCTCATTCAGGTCTATCAGGGCGAGCGCGAGTTCGCCCGGGACAACAAGCCGCTCGGCACCTTCGAGCTCACCGGCATCGCGCCCGCCCCGCGGGGCCTGCCGCAGATCGAGGTCACCTTCGACATCGACGCCAACGGCATCGTGCACGTCTCCGCGAAGGACCGGGGCACGGGCAAGGAGCAGTCGATGACCATCACCGGCGGCTCGGCCCTCCCGAAGGATGACATCGACCGCATGGTCAAGGAGGCCGAGGCCCACGCCGCGGAGGACAAGAAGCGCCGCGAGGAGGCCGAGACCCGCAACCAGGCGGAGAACCTCGCCTACTCCACCGAGAAGGTGCTGAAGGACAACGCGGACAAGATCCCCGCGGACGTCGCGTCCGAGGTGTCCGAGTCCGTGGAGAACCTGAAGTCCGCGCTCAAGGGTGACAACTTCTCCGCCGTGAAGTCCGGCATGGACGACCTGAACGAGAAGGCCCAGCGCATCGGCCAGGCCATCTACGCCGCCGAGCAGGCCCAGGAGGCCGGAGCCGCTGGCGGCGAGTACGCCGCCCCCGAGGGTGGCGCGGCGCCGTCGGACGACGACGACGTGGTGGACGCCGAGATCGTGGACGAGGACGAGACCAAGTGACGGATGCACCCCGTGAGCACGAGGGCGAGCCGGTCATCCACGACAAGCGGAAGATCGACCCGGAGACCCTGAAGGCGCGCGAGCAGGCGGCGGGCGCCGAGCCCGCCGCCGGCGGTGCGGCGGGCGACGCCGGCACACCGGCCGACCCCGAGGCGCCGGCGGACCCCGCGCCCGGCCTCGCCGAGCTGAAGGCGGAGAACGCCCAGCTCGCCGAGGACCTGGCCCGGGCGAACGCCTCGTACTACAACGTGAGCCAGGAGTACACCGGCTTCGTCCGCCGGTCCCGGGAGAACGCGTCGGCGGCCCGGCAGGAGGGCATCGAGAAGGTGGCGGCCGCGCTGCTGACGGTGCTCGACGACGTCGACCTCGCCCGCCAGCACGGCGACCTCGAGGGGCCGTTCAGGTCGGTGGCCGAGAAGCTCGAGAACCTCCTGCGGACCAACTTCGAGCTGGAGCGGTACGGCGAGGTGGGGGAGGACTTCGACCCCACCTTCCACGAGGCGCTCATGGACACCACCTCGGCGGACGTCGAGACGCCCACGGTGACCACGGTCATCCAGCCGGGCTACCGGATGGGCGAGAAGGTGCTGCGGCCCGCGCGGGTCGGGGTCACCAGCCCCGAGTAGGCCGTGGGCACACAGCAGGAGACGGCAGGCGGGGCCCGGCCCCGCCTGCCGCTCGAGATCGTGAGGAGGTGAGGTGCCATGACCGGGCAGGACTGGCTGGAGAAGGACTTCTACGCCACGCTCGGCGTCTCCAAGGACGCCGACGCCGACGCCATCAAGAAGGCGTACCGGAAGCTCGCGCGCACGTGGCACCCGGACCGCAACCCGGGGGACACCGCCGCCGAGGCGAAGTTCAAGGACATCGGCGAGGCCTACGGCGTGCTCTCCGACCCGGAGCAGCGCAAGAAGTACGACGCCCTGCGCGCCATGGCCGGAGGAGGCCCCCGCTTCACCTCCGGGGCGGGCGGGGCCACCGGAGGCGCGGGCTTCGAGGACCTGTTCGGGGGGATGTTCGGCGGCGGCGCCAACTTCGACCCCAACAGCGCCGAGTCCGTGGAGGACCTGCTGCGCATGTTCGGCCAGGGCGCGGGTGCCCGCGGTGGGCGACGCCGCAGCCAGGGCTTCGGCTTCGGCGGCGGGAGCCCGTTCGGGGGCCAGCCGATGGCCCAGCGGGGCTCCGACGTCGTCACCAACGCCCGGCTCCCGTTCCGCAACGCCGTGGAGGGCTCGACCGTCCAGCTGACCGTGGGTGGCCGGACCATGACCGTCCGCATCCCCCCGGGTGTGCACGACGGGCAGCGGATCAAGCTGCGCGGCAAGGGCGAGCCCGGCACCGGCGGGGGCGAGCCCGGGGACCTGGTGGTCACCGTGCACGTGGATCCCCACCCGGTCTTCTCCATGGCCGGCAACAACCTGAAGCTCACGCTCCCGGTGACCTTCGCCGAGGCGGCGCTGGGGGCCACCATCGAGGTCCCCACCCTCGACGGCGCCACGGTGCGGGTGAAGGTGCCGGCGGGGACGCCGTCGGGACGCACGCTGCGGGTGAAGAACCGCGGCATCCGCTCGAACAAGGGCGTGGGAGACCTGCTGGTGACCGTGGACGTGGTGGTCCCGCAGAAGCTGAACGCGAGGGCCAGGGACGCGGTGGAACAGTTCGCGGACGCCACCGCCGGCGAGGACCCGCGCGCCCACCTGTTGGAGCAGGCCAGCACCTGAGGCACGGAGGGAGGACACGATGCACCCGAACGACGACAGGCCGGTCTTCCTCATCTCCGTGGCGGCCCGGCTGGCCGGCATGCACCCGCAGACCCTACGCGAGTACGACCGTCTCGGTCTCGTGTCCCCCGCCCGTACTGCCGGCCGCGGGCGGCGCTACTCCAAGCGGGACATCGAGCAGCTCCGTGAGATCCAGCGGCTCTCCCAGGAGGAGGGCATCAACCTCGCCGGGATCCGGCGCATCCTGCACCTGGAGCGTGCCCTCGCCTCGGCGCGCAGCGAGGTGGAGCGGCTGAAGTACCTCGCCGAGCCCGGCACCCACCGCATCTTCGCGGCCGGTCCCAGGGGCGAGGTCGTGGTCACCACCCGGGGGCGCACCGTCCGCCGCGAGGCCGAGACCGGTGCCCTCGTCGTCTGGCGCCCGCGGGGCTGACCGCCTCCCGCGTCCCGGCGCCTCCTCACGTCTCCCGGCGCTGGGTTGGCCGACGTACGATTGGGGCAGGTCGAGGAGAGCGAGAATCACCGTGTCGTACGCCCCGCAGCAGCGCGCCAACGTCCCGAGCCGGACCGGACCGGTCATCCTGATCGTCGCGGGTGCGCTCGCGATGATCCTCGGCCCCATCATCGGCATCGTCATGAGCGTTTCCAACCTGTTCGGCGCCGTCGACTGGCAGGGCTTCACCGACACCCAGCAGATCACGAACGGGTCCACTGCTGACCTCGCCGCCAACGCCGAGTGGATGGTGGTGCCCAGCAGCGGTGCTCAGGGCTACTCGTGCGATGTCACGGGCACGAACGGCGAGATGGTGGACACGCGGAGCCGCGAGGGAGTCATCACCTTCACCTCCACGCAGGCAGGCCCGTACTCCATCACCTGTGACTCCGGCGGTGACACGCTCATCGTGATGCCCGCCGCGAACCTCGACGAGATGCTCGACAACGCCCCGGGCGCGTTCTCATCCTTCGCCGTGGGCCTCCTCGTGGGGTTCCTCGGCTTCATCGCACTGATCGTGGGCATCATCTGGCTCGTGCGCGTCAACCGCGAGCGCCGGGAGTCCGGCGGTGGCGGCTACCCGCCTCCGGGCTGGGGTGCCGGCGGCTACGGCCAAAGCGGCTACGGTGCGGGTGGCTACACCCAGGGCGGCTACGGCGGATACGGCCAGGGTGGGCAGGGGGGTCAGGGCGGCCAGGGCAGCCAGCAGGGATCCAGCAACCAGGGCCAGTGGGGCGGCCAGTCGTACACCCCACCGCCCCCGGGGCCGAGCTACGGGCAGAATCCGTCCGACCCGCCGCGCTACGGCGAGCGCATCGACCCGCAGGACCCGCCCCGCTGATACCGCCCCACTGAAAAGGCGAGGTCCGTGAGCGGTGGCTTGCGGATGCGCAAGCCACCGCTCACGGACGGGGGTTGGTAGGCGGCTAGCTCAGCACGCGGAGCTGGAACGGGTAGTTGAACACCTCACCGCGTGAGGCCTTCACGGCCGCCACGATGTGGAGGATGAACATCCCGAGCGTGGAGACGATGAACAGGATGATCGCCAGCGGGATGAGCACAACCGTGAACAGCGAGATCCACGCGACGATGCTCACGAGCCACATGCCGAGGTTGAAGTTGAACGCGCCGGCCGCGCACGCGCGCACGAACGGACTGCGGTCCTTGTAGATGAACCACACCGCGAGCGGTCCGACGAAGCTCAGCCATCCGACCGAGATCACCTGGGCGATCAGTGCGGACAGGTGGGCGACGACGGCCATGCCGGTCTCGTCGGTGCGCGGCGCCGGTGGGCCGCCGTAGGGGCCACCCTGCGCGCTGCCGTAGGGCCCACCCTGTGGTGCGCCGTACTGGCCGCCCTGTGGCGGCTGGTAATGGTAGCCGCCCTGCGGGCCGGCCTGAGTGCCTGGTTGCTGGCCGGATTGCTGGCCGGGTTGCGGGGCGCCGTAGGGCTCCTGGCCCTGGGGCGGAGGGGGTGTCTGGTAACTCATGGATCAACTCTCCCACCATCCGCCGCCCCTCCACCATGGGGGTAACCCCCGAACGCCGCGGCGGTTGACCCGCAGCGGTGGTCCCCCCCCCACGACGGCGGAGCTCAGCGACGGCGAAGGGCCCGCCCCAGGACGGCCGATGTCCGGGGCGGGCCCTCCGGGGGGTCCCTCAGTGCTCGTGCGGGTCGTTCTCCGCGTCCTCCTGGGTGTCGTGGACGGTGCCGGGCTCGTGGTCCGGCGGGCCGTAGATCGCGTAGAGACGCATGGGCTCGTCCCCGATGTTCGTCACGTTGTGCCAGGTGCCGGCGGGGACGAAGATCGCCCAGTCGTCCTCGACCTCCTCGTCGAAGGGCAGGTCGTCCTCCGCGGGACCCATCTGGCAGCGGCCCCTGCCCTGCTCGAGCCGCAGGAACTGGTCGTTCTCGGGGTGGACCTCGAGGCCGATGTCCCCGCCCGGCGGGATCGACATAAGCGTGGCCTGGAGGTGCTCCCCCGTCCAGATGGTGGTGCGGAACTTGTCGTTCGACGTCGTGGCGTCCTCGATGTCGATGACGTACGGCTTCTTGCCGTGGTCGCTGAATTCCGGCATCAGTGCCTCCTTGCTCTCGATGTCCTTCGATCGTACGGCGGGTCGCACCGACACGCCCGGGGTTCAGGCTCCGCCGAGGCGCTGCCAGAGGAACTCGAACGCGAGGGCCTGCATGTGGGCCCGCTGGGCGTTGGTGGCAGCACCGCCGTGCCCGCCCTCGATGTTCTCGAAGTACGTCACGTCCTTTCCCGCCTCTCCCATCTGGGCGGCCATCTTCCGGGCGTGGCCGGGATGCACCCGGTCATCCCGGGTGGAGGTGGTGAACAGGACGGGCGGGTGGTCCTTCTCGGGGTCGAACCGGTGGTAGGGCGAGAAGGTCTGGATGTACTCCCACTGCGCCGGGTCGTCCGGATCGCCGTACTCCGCCATCCAGGAGGCCCCGGCGAGGAGGTGGGAGAACCGCTTCATGTCGAGGAGGGGCACCTGGCACACCACCGCGCCGAACAGCTCGGGGTACGTCACGAGCATGTTGCCCATGAGGAGCCCGCCGTTCGAGCCACCCTGCGCACCGAGCCGCTCCGGCCTGGTCACCCCGCGCGCCACCAGGTCCCTCGCCACCGCGGCGAAGTCCTCGTACGCCCGGTGCCGGTGTTCCTTGAGGGCCGCCTGGTGCCAGCGGGGGCCGTACTCCCCGCCCCCGCGGATGTTGGCCACCACGTACACGCCGCCGCGCGCCAACCAGGCACGCCCCATCGCCGGGGCGTATCCGGGCATCATGGGGATCTCGAACCCGCCGTAGCCGTACAGCAGGGTGGGGTTCTCCCCGTCGAGGGTGAGACCGGCGGGGCTCACCTGGAAGTACGGCACCCGGGTGCCGTCGTCGGACGTCACGAAGTGCTGGGACACCTCCATGCCGGTGGCGTCGAAGTACTCCGGCAGCGACTTCAGCGGCTCCACCGAGGTCGTCGCGCCCCCTTCGTCCAGCGTGACCCTCGAGAGCGTCGACGGCGAGAGGAACCCCGCCGTCGTCAGCCACAGCTCGTCGGTCTCGCGGGCGTTCACCGCGCCGACCGCGATCGTGCCGAACGTCGGCAGGCCCTCCTCGCCGAGGTCGAGCGCGCGACGCCGCCAGCCGCCGTCGTCGTCCGCGCCGCTGTCCGCCCGGTCCGGCGGGGTGACCACCTCGAGGCGGTTGGCGACGTCGTCGAGGAGCGTGACGACGACGTGGTGCCGCGTCACCGTGATGTCCGCCAGCGACGTGGTGGGCGACGGGGTGAAGAGCTCGGTGAAGACCCGCTCGCCCGCGAGGAAGGGCTCGTAACGGGTGGCGATGAGCGCGTCTGCCGGGAACGTGGCACCCCCGACCTCCCAGTCCTCGCGGAGGTGGACCAGCAGCCAGTCCCGCCACACGAGGGGCTCGGAGCTCCGCGGCACGTCCACCGTGACCAGGCCCTCCGGGCGGATCTCGATCAGTTCGGAGGCGTAGAACTCGATGGCACGCATGACGAACGCCCGCTGGTAGCCCGGGGTGAAGTCAGCGCCGGCAGCGATGTACATGTCGTCCGCGGCGCCCTCGTAGACCACCTCCGCCTCGTCCAGGCCCTGGCCGCGGCGCCACCGGCGGACCGTGCGCGGGTACCCGGACGGGGTCATCGAGCCTGGGCCGAAGTCCGTGAACACGAAGACCTCGGAGCCGTCCTCACTCGCCCAGCCCATGCCGCCCTTGGACTCCTCGCGGGAGAAACCGTCCGGGAGGAACTCGAGCGTGGTCATGTCGAACTCGCGGGTGACGTCCGCGTCCGAGCCGCCGCGGGACAGCGAGATCAGGGCGCGCGTCCGGGACGGGTAGAGCACCTCGGCGCCGTGCCACACCCAGTTGACGCCCTCCGCCGCACCGAGCGCATCGACGTCGATGAGGACCTCCCACTCCGGGTGGTCCGTGCCGTAGGAGTCCCACGTGGTGCGGCGCCAGATGCCGCGCTCGTGCTCCGCGTCCGTCCAGAAGTTGTAGAGGTGGTCCCCGCGCTGCACCACCGCCGGGATCTTCTCCGTGGAGTCCAGGATCTCGAGCGTGGCGGCGCGGATCGCCTCGAACCGAGGCGAGCTCGCGAGACTCTCCTCCGCGTGCGCGTTGCGGGC
>RZYE01000069.1 GCA_009930425.1 Actinomycetota bacterium
TGGACCGTCCAGCACGCCAAGAGCGACGACCGGCTCCGCGTCCACATCCACGAGATCCACTCCGACAGCTCGCACGTGCTCGGACCGGACCCGGGCCTCGTCAAGGACGGGGTGGAGGCCCACCTCCAGAAGCTGCTCGCAGACCAGGTCGACGTGCTGGGGGCCGGCCACACCCTGGTGAGGAGGGAGTTCCCGACCGCCATCGGGCCGGTCGATCTCATGGTGCGCGCTCCCGGCGGCGGAACCGTCGCGGTGGAGGTCAAGCGCCGCGGTGACATCGACGGCGTCGAGCAGCTGACCCGCTACCTCGAGCTCCTCAACCGCGACCCACGCCTCGCCCCCGTGGCCGGCGTTTTCGCGGCGCAGGAGATCCGGCCACAGGCCCGGGTGCTCGCCGAGGACCGTGGAATCAGGTGCGTGATCCTCGACTACGAGGCCATGAAGGGAACGGACGATCCACAGTCACGCCTCTTCTGAGTGATCTTGCTCATGGCCTGCAAAGGCGCTGGTCAGCGAGGTGGTGCCACCGCAGGTCACAGTGCAATCGACACGGCGCCGAAACCTTGCGGCGGTAGCCTGAGAATCACTGCTGACCGACGAGAGGCACTACATGGCAATGCCCGGAATGGGCGCACTCCCCTTTGACGGCGGGTGTGGATTCAGGGTCTGGGCCCCCCACGCGACGGGCGTCACCGTCATGGGGGATTTCAACTGGTGGAACGGTGGGTCGCACTGGCTGTCCGCCGAGGGCAACGGCTACTTCTACGGCGAGGTCCCGGGAGCGAAGATCGGGGACCACTACAAGTTCGTCATCTTCACGCCGAACGGGGTGTTCGACAAGATGGACCCCTGGGCGCGACAGGTCACCAACTCCGTGGGCCACGGAGTGATCCACGACCACGGCTGGTTCGACTGGCAGGGCGACAACTACAACTGTCCCTCCCACCACGAACTGGTGATCTACGAGATGCACGTGGGCTCGTTCGTGGGTGGCTGGGAGGGCTCGGTCGGGACCTTCCACTCCCTGATCGACAAGCTCGGCCACTTCGAGCACCTTGGCGTCAACGCCGTCCAGCTCATGCCGGTGATGGAGTTCGCCGGGGACCGGTCGTGGGGGTACAACCCGTCGCACATCTTTGCGGTGGAGAGCGCCTACGGCGGTCCTGACGGCCTCAAGACCTTCGTGCGCGAGGCCCACAAGCGGGGGATCGCGGTCATCCTGGACGTGGTGTACAACCACTTCGGCCCCTCCGACCTCGACCTCTGGCGCTTCGACGGTTGGTCCGAGAACGACCGGGGCGGCATCTACTTCTACAACGACGGCCGTGCCAGCACGCCGTGGGGCGAGACCCGGCCCGACTACGGGCGCCCCGAGGTGCGCTCCCTCATCAAGGAGAACGCCCTGATGTGGTTGCGCGATTACCACATCGACGGCCTCCGCTACGACATGACGGCCTACATGCGGAGCGTGGACGGCCGCGGCGACGACCTCCCCGACGGCTGGTCGCTCATGCGCGAGATCAACGAGGCCATCCGGACGGAGTTCCCGGGACGCATCCTGATCGCGGAGGACCTCCGCGGCGAGTCCCACCTGAGCAGCACCGGCCCCGAGGGCGCGCACTTCCACGCCCAGTGGGACCCGGGCTTCGTCCATCCGGTGCGTCGGGCCGCCACCACCCCGTTCGACGGGGACCGATCGCTGGCGGAGGTCCGCGACGCCGTCGCGCGCTCCTACGGCGACGCCTTCCAGCGGGTGATCTACACCGAGTCGCACGACGAGGTCTCCAACGGCCGTGCCCGCGTCCCCCACGAGGTGAACCCGTGGGATCCCACGGGGTGGCACGCCCAGAAGCGGTCCACCCTCGCGGCGAGCCTGGTGTTCACCGCTCCCGGCATCCCGATGGTGTTCCAGGGGCAGGAGTTCCTCCAGGGCGGCTGGTTCCGTGACGACGTGCCGCTGGACTGGTACCAGAATGAGCGCTTCCAGGGAATCGTGCGGCTGTACCGCGACCTGATCCGGCTGCGCAGGAACTTCGAGGATGACACGCGAGGGCTGCGGGGCCACGGACTGTCGGTCCACCACGTGCACCAGGACATGAACATCCTCGCCTTCCACCGCTGGGAGTTCCGCGGGTCCCACGACGACGTCGTGGTGGTCGCGAACCTCGGCGGCGTGCCGCGCGGTGACTACCGGATCGGGATGCCCGCGGCGGGACTGTGGCGACTCAAGTTCAACTCGGACGCCCGCCACTACTCCGAGATCTTCTCCGACCACCCGTCCTCGGACGTCATGGCGTGGGACGAGCCGCAGGATGGCATGCCGGCCCGCGCGAGCGTCGACATCGGGCCCTACTCGGTCCTCGTGTACTCGCGCGCGTGACCGCGAGCGTGCCCCCTCCCACCCGGAGGGGGCACGTGACCGGTTGTGGAAGACTTGCCACATGGAGAGGCTTCGCGGGCGGGTGGTCGTTCCCCATGCCGTCCTCCCGGACGGGATCGTCGAGTACGACGGCGACGGCATCACCCGGGTGGTTCCCGTGGACCACGTCGAGGGCCACCTTCCCCCCGCCTCGGACGACCTCGTCCTGCCGGGCCTCGTGGACGTCCACTGCCACGGCGGTGGCGGGGTGTCCTTCCCCGATGCCCGGGACGCCGAGGAGGCGATGGTTGCGGTGCGTGAGCACCGCAACCACGGCACGACGACGCTCGTCGCCTCCCTCGTCACCGCACCGGGCGAGGTGCTCGTCGCCTCCACCCGGATCCTCGCGTCCCTCGCCGACGCCGGTGAGATCGCCGGCATCCACCTCGAGGGACCCTCCATCTCGCCAGGTCACCCGGGTGCACAGGACCCGGCATCGATCCGGGACCCGGACCCGGCCCTGACCGCGCGACTGCTGGAGGAGGGGCGGTGTCACGTGGTGTCGATGACGATCGCTCCCGAGGCGCCCGGCGCGGCCGAGGTGGCAGCCCTCCTCATAGAGGGCGGCGCGGTGCCGTCCTGGGGGCACACGAGCGCCACCGCGTCCGAGGCCCGTGCCACCCTGCGCTCCCTCGAGCCGCTTCTCGATCACCATGGACGCCGCGCCACCGTCACCCACCTCTACAACGGGATGGCGCCGCCTCACCACCGCGAGCCCGGCCCGGTGCTCGAGTTCCTCGCCGCCGCGCGAGGGCGCAGGCTCGTCGTCGAGCTCATCGGCGACGGCGTGCACCTGCACCCGGACACGGTGCGTGCGACCTGGGAGATCGTCGGGCGGGACAACGCCGTCCTCGTCACCGACGCAATGGCCGCCGCCGGGATGGCGGACGGCGACTACGTCCTCGGCTCCCTCGCCGTCACGGTCCGCGACGGCGTCGCGCGCCTGGCCGAGGGTGGCGCGCTCGCCGGGGGGACCGCCCACCTGCTCGACATCCTGCGCACCTCGGTGCGTGGCGGCGTGCCCCTGGTGGACGCCGTCGCCATGGCTGCGACCACCCCTGCCGCGGTCCTCGGGCGCACCGACGTCGGCAGGCTGGTCGCCGGAGCGCGGGCCGACATCCTCGTCCTCGGTCCGGAACTCGGACTGCGTCGGGTGGTGCGCGGGGGGAGGGACCTGCCGTGAGGCCCCTGTCGATCGGTGCGGCGACAGCGGACACTCCTGCCCCGGGGCTCCTCCCGGCCCCGGTCAGGATCGGTGCCGACCTCTATCGGTTCCCGGTGCGGTGGGAACGGATCCAGCCGTCGGGGACCGGGGAACTCGATCGCGACGCCGTCGCGCAGCTGACGAGGTTCCTCGATTCCCTGCTCGAGGCCGGCACCACGCCCGCGCTGGTCCTCACCGGCGCCGACCTTCCCCCGGCGCTGGCCCGGGCCGGCGGCTGGACCAACCGCGCGACCGCCGAGGCATTTGCCGGGTACGCGCGGAAGATGACGCGTGCGCTCGGGCCGCGGGTGGCGCTCTGGACGACGTTCGACGAGCCCCAGACCGGTCCGCCTGGGACCGTGGATGCCCTGGTGGCGGCCCACCACCTCGTCGTCGCGCACGGGCTCGCCGCGACCGCCATCCGGGAGGAGGCCCGCGATGCGCGGATCTCCATCTCCCTACCCATCCGGGTGACGCGACCCGCCGACGACCAGGACTCCACCCACCTCGAGGCGGTCCGTGCCGTGGATCTCCTGCGCAACCACGTCTTCCTCGGCCCCCTGCTCGACGGCTCCTACCCCACCGACCTCGTCGCTGCCACACGGCACCTGAGCGACTGGTCCTTCGTCCGGGGTGGAGACCTCGTCATTGCCCGGCAGCGGCTCGACCTCCTCCAGGTCACTTATCGCGACACCGTGCAGGTGCGCCGCGGGACCACCGGCGAGGTCGAGGAGGTCGTCCCGCCGGGACGGACATCGGCGCGGATCGTCGACCCCCAGGGCCTGACCGACATGCTCCAGTCCCTGGACCTGGTGTTCCCCGGCGTTCCGCTCCAGGTCGGCCTCGCCTGTCCGCCGGCGCCCGACGGGGTCGGGGACGCAGACCAGTGCTCCGAGTACCTCGCCGCTCACCTCGCTCGCATCGAGCAGGCGGCCGAGGACGGGATCGACGTGCGCGGCCTCCTCGTGCTCGAACCGCCCGTGGATGGTGACGCAACGGTGGCGGACTGGTTCAGCGGCGCACTCTCCCGGCACGGCCAGGCGCGTGCCGCGGCGCAGGCTGAGGCCATGGCGGCGGCACGCGCCCGGACCGAGGCCGCCCGGCCCGGGTTCCTCCGGCGACTCCTGCGGAAGGGGACCTGAGTGCGCCGCTCACGCAAGAGGCCCTACGGGGACGGCCATGTCCCGTTGGACCTCGACAGGCTCCAGTCCATGTCCCGCAGCGAGGATGGCCCAGGCGGCTTCAGCTACACGGTGCGCCAGGTACGGGGCTCGGATAAGTCCTACACCTGCCCCGGGTGCCACGGGACCATCGCGCCGGGGATCACCCACGTGGTGGCGTGGTCCAACGAGCACCTGTTCGGCGCGCAGGCCGCGCTCGCGGAACGGCGCCACTGGCACAGCGGCTGCTGGCGCTCCGCCCGGCGCGCGGGGTGATGGTGCGGCCGGCGGTGGGGCATGTGGCACCTGAGGATGCGGCCTGCGGTGAGGGGGAACGTGGCGCCTGCGGTGCGACCGGACCCCACTGGACGGGACGATGATGGAATGCTGGTGCCATGAGTGACATCGCCCTGCACTTCGACGCACGTCCGGAGGGCCTCCCCCTCGTCCTGCTCCCAGCCTTCCCGCTCGACGGCCGCATGTTCCGGGGGGTTCGGCGGTACCTCGACGGCTGGGTCATCACCGCCGACCCGCCCGGCTTCGGGGACTCCGCCCCGCCGCGTGCGGTGTCCGCGCACCTGGGAGAGCCGGCCGGGCCGTCCCTCGAGACCTATGCGAGGGCAGTCGCCCGCGCGCTCGACGAGGTGGGGGCCGGGAAGATCGTGCTGGCCGGGGTGTCGATCGGCGGTTACGCCACGATGGCGTTCGCCGAGCTCTTCCCGGAACGGCTCGCAGGGATCGGACTGCTCGACACGAAGGCGGAGAGCGACGACATCGAGATGCGGGAGTACCGATTGCGGATGGCCGATGCCATGAGCGCGAACGAACCGACCGTCCGCTTCCTCGCACCCCTCCTCGACCACGTGGTCTCACCGTTCACCAAGCGCGAGAGGGAGGACACCTTCGAGAGGCTCGCCGAGTGCTTCGAGCAGGCCCCGGCGGAGGGGATCGCCTGGGCCCAGCGTGCCATGGCGGCCCGGCCGGACCGGCTCGAGGTCCTGCGCCGGCTCCGCATCCCGGCACTCGTCCTCCGCGGTGAGGACGACACGGTCTCGAGTCCAGAACAGGCGGCAGCGATGGCCGAGGCCCTCGGGACGAGTGTCGTCGAGGTGCCGAGGGCGGGACACATGGCGGCGGCGGAGGACCCGGAGCCTGTGGCACGTGCGCTCGCGGACCTGTGGGAGCGGGCGCGGGCGGCCGCGGCGGGAGCCTAGGCCTCCCGCCAGCCAGGGAGGACGCGTTCGAGGGCGTCGGCGAGGTCGATGGAGTCACCGTCGCGGCCGCCGAGCCCGAGGACGAGGGGCGGTTCGATCGGCGTCAGCTGCACTCCCCGGAGCACGTCCCTAAGGCTGAGCGGCGCGGTGAGGACGTAGAGCTTGCCGTCGGTGCCGACACCCATGGAGCGGTCGTTCCGCACGTACCACCCCTCGATGTCGGACGAGGCTCGCCGCCTGCCGCTCGTGACCTGCAGGGTGGTCGTCTCGACCCCCGCCTTCAGCGCCGCCGCGGTGAACGCGTCGAGCATGGCCTGGGCTCGGGAACTCTCGGCCGCCTGGCGGCGGCGTAGCCGCTCGGCGTGCTCGTCGGCGGCCTCACGCCGCTTCTGGGTCCAATCGGAAGTCACGTCTCCAGCCTAGTGCCCGCAGGTGTCACTCGGACGTGGGAGGAACGGGTGGCGGCGGAGGAACGCTCGAGCCTCCCGAGTTCAGCAGCGAGCGCATCTCGTCGAGGTAGCTGGAGATCGAGTCACGCTGCCGTGACAGTTCCGCGACTCGGGCGTCCGCCTCCCTCCGTGCCTCGGCAGCGGCCTCCTCGGCCTCGGAACGCAACCGGTCCGATTCCCTCCTCGCGGTCGTGAGCAGTTCCTCGGCCTCCGCGCGAGCGGCCTCGAGACGTTCCCGCGCCCGGCGGTCGGCATCCTCGCGAACCGACTGGGCCCGTTCGAGTGCGGAGCGAACCTGTTCCTCCGCCGCCCTGGCCTGGGTACGGGTGGCATCGACGATCTCGGCGTTCGCGGTGCGCGCCTTCTCCAGCCGGGCGGCGTTGCCCTTCTCCGCCAGTTCGCGGGCCAGGGCGAGCTCCCGGTCGAGTGCCGCGCGCACGGAGCGGGCATCGGCCACTGCCTGTTCCCTGATCTCCCTCGCCTCCGCCTCCGCGTTCGCCCGCAGCTCATCCAACTCCCGCATCGTCGCGTCGCGCAGTTCCTGCAGCTCGGAGTCGTGATCCTGGTGCTGTTCGAGGATCTCGCGGTCCGCCGCCGCATGGGCGGCGGCGACCTCGCTGTCCAGCTCCGCACGCGTCTGGGCGAGTTCGGTGGCGAGTTCGGTGCGGAGCCTCTCCGCCTCCCGTTCAGCCGACGCGACGAGTTCGACCGCCTTCGCACGGGCGTCCTCCAGCGTGGTCGTCGACTCCCCCCGAGCCGCCTCGAGTTCGTTGGAGGCGTCCAGCCGCGCCGCGGAGAGGATCTGGGCCGCCTCCTGCGCGCTACGGGAGGAGATGGACTCGGCCTCGGCGCGTGCCCGCCGGACCTCCTCCTCGGCCTCCTGCCGGGAACGGAGGGTGAGGGCCTCCGCCTGCTCCTCGGCGGTGCGCAGCAACTGCTCGAGGCGCGCGCCCAACCCCGCATAGGTCGGCCTGGCGCGTTCCTTCAGTTGCCGGGCGGCAGTGGCGAGCTCGGACTCCAGGCGCACCACGCGCGCATCGAGCGTGTCGACCTCGCGCCGCGCGTCGTCGAGCGCTGCGCCGAGATCAGCGACGCGCTGGTCCACCTGGGCGCGATCGTAGCCGCGCATCACCACTGGGAACTCTTCGCCGTTCACGCCTGTCTCCTCACGGTCCTGATGTCCCACAGCCTAGCGCTCCGGGCATCGGCAGAAGCGGCGCCGAGTCGGCCACGCGAGCAGCCGTGGACGGAACTACGATGAAACGTGGAGGCGTGTCGCGACGCAAGGGGCCAAATCCCGCGCCGTGCCCGTAACCTTGTCTGGTACCCGCGAACGTTAGGAACCTCGTGATCCGTCGAATCCTCGCGGCCGTCCTGGTCGTCCTCGGTCTGGTTGCCGTCGGCCTCGCGGTGGGCTCGGCGACGGTCTGGCGATCGTCCGACACGGTCACCGCCTCGATGCCGGCACAGCCCACCGAGCCGGTCGTGATCGTGGAGCCCGGGGTCCTCGGCATGGTCGCGGAAACGGTCACCCTGACGGCCACGTCCTCCACGGAGGACGCACCCGTGGTTCTCGCCTTCGCCCCCTCCTCGGACGTGACCGCCTGGGTGGGCGCCGCAGCCCACGTCGCCGTCACGGGGATGTCCTCGTGGACCGACCTCCGCGTGGAGGAGGTCGCGGGCGAGGAGTCGGTACCGAACCCGGCCGGGGCGGACCTGTGGACCCGGGAACTCACGGGGACCGGGGAGCTCGTGGTGGAGCTGAACCCCGATCCCGGCGATGTCGCACTGCTCGCCGCCACGGATGGCACCGCGGCAGCCCCCCGGATCACGTTGACCTGGACGGTGCCGGTGACGAACCCCTACCTCGTCCCGCTGGTGGCGGCGGGCGCGGTGCTGCTCGTCCTCGGCCTCGCGATCCTCGCCTATGACATCCTCGTCCGGCGGGAGGTGCGGGCCCGCGAACGTGCGCGCGAGGCGCGTCGCACCGCTGATGCGACCGCGACCTCCCAACTCCCGGCGGACGCGATCGCCGCACTGGCAGCCGAGCCCGCGAAGCCCGTGGAGGCGCCCGCCTCGGTCACGGCCTCCACGCTCACGCGCAGGCAGCTCCGGGAGCTGGAACGGCGCCGCCGGCAGGAGGACCCCCGGCTGGCCGACGACGGGCCCGTGGCCCGCAGCGGGGGAGCGGCCGGTGCCGGGATCGTGCCGGCTGTCCTCGATCCGGAGCGGTACCGCGCCCTCCGCTACGTCGACGTGCCCGAGGAGGCGCTGGAGCCGGTGCAGGAGCCGACTCCCGAGCACGGTCCAACCCACGATGCCGGACCAGCACGTGGGAGCGCGATCGTGCCCGGCGTGGCGGAACCGGAGCGCCACCGGCAGTCACCCTCCGAACCCGAACGAACATCGTGGCGCTCCCTCTGGGGCTTCGGTGAGGAGGAACAGCGATGAGAACCACCGTCCGCGTGGCACTGGCCACCGCCGCGATCTCACTCTCCCTCTCGGCCTGCGGGCCCGATCCCGTGCCGGAACCGCTGGACGTGCCCACGAACGAGGCGCCGGGCGCCGTCGTCGACCAGGAACAGCTGGATGGCATCCTCGCTGCCGTCACGGAGACCCTGGTGGCGGCCGACGCCGCGGCGGATGCGGA
>RZYE01000394.1 GCA_009930425.1 Actinomycetota bacterium
GGGCAGCATGGTGGCCGCGTATCAGCACAGGAGGACCGGCGCGGTGGTTGGCACCGGGGTCTTCGTGGCGATCACGCTCTGGGAGTGGAAGCTGTGGGCAGACAGGTTCGCGCGCGAAGCACGTCCGGTGACTACTTGACGTCGAGTCCGTTCCAACGGCGATTCCGCCTTCCTGCACTCGCCCTCATCGCCGGACAGCGGCAGTGCGGTGCGTTTGGCCACGGCCGTCTGATCCTTCAGTTCGCGTCGTCAGACCCGCCCAGCAGCGTCTCGTGATCCTGGCCGCCGTAGAAGACCCCAAGGATTGTGACCTGCCGAGACTCGTCGTCGACCAGAGCCGCAATCACAGCCCGCTTCTTGTCGCTGGACGTGCGAAGGCCCGGACGGATCGCATCCCGCAGTCGCCCGCGATGCGGGAACACTGCGAGACCCTCACAATGGGTCACAATGGCGTCCACGTAGCCGGCGGCTATCGATGGAGACGCTGCCGCAGCGATGTACTGGTACAACGCCTCCAGCTGCTCAGCAGCCTCAGGCGCAAACCGAACTGTCTAGGTCACTGGCTGCGCAGGGACCCGAGCCGGGCGCGGACCTCGCCAGCAGACAATGCACTGTCCGGATGTGCGAGGTGTCGGTCATAGGCAGGCGCGACCTGATCGCGCAACCACGCCTCGACCGCCCGGTCACGCGCAGCCAAGGCACGCAGGCCTTCTCGGAGGACCTCGCTCTCGGAGGCGTACTCGCCAGAGACCACCTTCGAGCGCACCATGTCGGCCATCTCGTGCGGCAACGTCACACTCATCTGCTTCGTCGTTCTCATTTCAACCTCCACACGTCAGAGTAGGACTAAATCCCACTCGCTGGGAAGATGTGGGATGCCAGTCGGCAAGACAGGTCTTGTTGCGCCGCACCGAGGACCCCACGCGCCGCTGTTTGAGCCAACCATCCGGCTGAGGTCGTTGGCTCAGTCGTCTTGCCTCCTGCCCCGCCCGGTGCGAGATTCGACTCCATGGGACACATCGAGGTCGCCGTCGACGGTGGAGTGCTGTCGGCCCGGTCCGACGGTTCCGGTGAACCGGTGATGGTGGTGCAGACGGCACTGTCAGTGGACGAGTTGGTCCCGGTGATGCGCCTGCTCCACGAGCGGGAGGGAAGCACGGCGGCCCTCGAGGAGGTCATGACCATGCTCAGCGGGCGCGACTGGCGTTCCCGGCAGGAGGCGCTGGTACCGGGGTCGGTCGCCCGCCTCGAGCGGGACGCGGACGCGTTCTTCCTCCGTGACATCCCAGCGCTGCTGGGGTGGCAGTACGGGGCCGACGACGCCACGCGGGTGTCCGCGCCGGTGCTGTACGTCGGCGGGACCGACAGCGGGTCGTGGTTCCAGCAGACCAAGGCGTGGGTGCGGGCTCTGTTCCCCGGGATGAGCTGCGTCATGATCAACAGCGCCGGCCACGACTTGGCTCTCACTCACCCCACAGAACTCGCCTCAGCGATCACGGCGTTCATCGCGGCGCAAGACGATCGCCCGGAGGCCTGATGTGAACGCTGTCGGAGGCGAGGAGAGGATCGGGGGCGCCCGACTCCTACGGGTTCTTGAAGACGTCGTGATCTCCCACCCGACGCAACCGACAGTGCAGTTCGCCGTTCACGGTGATGAGTTCGAAGGTCGCTCGCCCGTCGGGACTGGCGAATGACCAGGTCATTTCGAGGATTCCGGGAGCGGACCGCACTGGTTTGACCCGCAGCGCGGCGGGCCAGGGTGTGGTGGGGTCCTTGGCGTGGGCGTCACAGGCGGGGGCGAACCACTCCTTGACGACCGCCTTGAACGTGGCGGCGTGCTCGCGTTTGAGGCGCCGGTAGTCGTTGTCGAAC
>RZYE01000395.1 GCA_009930425.1 Actinomycetota bacterium
ATCGCGGCGGAGTTGAACGTGCACCGCCAGACGGTGGGGTACCGCGTCAACCAGTTGCGCGAGCTCTTCGGGGAGGATCTCGAGGACCCGGAGGTGCGCTTCGAGCTCGAACTTGCGCTGCGGGCCCGGGTGGTGGCGCACGCGGCGCACCAGCCGTAGGGGTTCGACGGCATCCCGTGGTGCCCCTTGGCTGCCTGCCGGCGGCGGCGCTGCTGGTGGTGGTCACGGCGGGCCGGCGCTGCCGCGGCCTGCACATGCACAGATCCTCGCAATCGTCACTGTGGCGAGGCTCCGAGTCGATGGAGAGGTGTGTAATCCTCGCCTTCGACTCGATACCTCACCATCGCCACGATGGCGAGGATTGCGACAGAGAGCACCCTGGCCTCCCGCGCTCCCGCGCTCCCGCACCCTGCTCCCGCTACTCGCGGAGGGGGGCTCGACTCGCGGGGGGGGGTCTACTCGCGGGGGGCTCGACTCGCGGGGGGCTCGACTCGCGGGGGGCGCTCTCCCGCGGGGGCGATGGTCTCCCCGGCACGGCGGCTGGACGCGAATCCTGGCGCGGATACGAATGGGCCCCGCGGCCAAACAGCCGCGGGGCCCATTCGCGTCTCACGGTATTGGGGGAGGATGGTTACCGGGAGACCGCCAAAAAGTCTGTGGCCCCGTGGAGCAGGGGCGCGGGCGGCGGCCCGGCAGGACCACGTACCGCGTCGAGGTCCGCGGCAATAGTATCCCCATTCGGACCCCCTGTCTGGATCCTGTGCCCTCGAGTTGCGGCCCGCCCGTCGCGCCGGCCACCGGGGACCACAGACCCTTGAACAATTGTTGTAGATGTGCTATGCCGAAGGTGACGAGACCCCGAACCGCAGGGTCCCGCGGTTCTACCGAAGGAGGGAACATGGCACGCGGAATTGTTCGCTTCAACCCCTTCGCGGAGTTGGACGCGTGGGAGAAGAAGCTGTTCGAAGGGGGGTTCCCCTCGGTCTGGCGTGGCGTGAAGATGCCGATCACGGACGTGTACACGGAGGGCGACAACAAGCTCACCGTGGAGGCGCACCTCCCCGGCTTCGCCGCCGAGGACGTGGACGTCAGCATCGACGACGGCGCACTCGTCATCCAGGCGGAGCGTCACGAGAAGACCGAGGAGACCAAGAAGAACTACGTGATGCGGGAGAGCACGTCCAGCTACTACCGCCGCATCGCGCTGCCCGAGAAGGCCGACGAGGAGTCCATCGCCGCGGACTTCTCCGAGGGTGTGCTCAAGGTCACGGTCCCGTTCCGGGAGTTGCCGGAGCCGAAGAAGATCGCCGTGACGAGGGGTGAACCGGCCCCGCCGGCGGAGATCGAGACGAGCTGATGTTCGCCGACCGCCAGGAGGCCGGCCGGCGCCTGGCCACCCTGCTCGAGCACCACCGCGGCACCGACGCGGTGGTGCTCGGCCTTCCCCGCGGGGGAGTGGTGGTGGCGTTCGAGGTCAGCCGCGCGCTCGGCCTGCCGCTCGACGTGATCGTCGTGCGGAAGCTCGGCGTGCCCTGGCAGCCGGAACTGGCGATGGGCGCGATCGGCGAGGGCGGGACCCGGGTCCTCGATCACGCGATCATGGCCCACGCGGGCATCAGCGAGGAGGACCTGGCCGCCGTCGAGCGGCGTGAGGTCGCAGCGCTCGCCGTGCGGCTCGAGAGACTCCGCCGCGGCCGCCGGGGTGAGGACCTGACGGGCCGGACCGCGATCGTCGTCGACGACGGCGTCGCCACCGGCTCCACCGCGCGCGCGGCGTGCGCCGTGGCCCGGGACCACGGCGCCATGTGGGTGGTGCTCGCCGTCCCGGTGGCCCCACCGGACACGCACGTCCTGGAGGCGGACGAGTTCGT
>RZYE01000396.1 GCA_009930425.1 Actinomycetota bacterium
CACGTTGGGAATCCCCACGGACCAGATCATCGACCACATCAGGAGGACACGGTGACCACCACCACCCCCGCGGGCCTCGAGATCCGCGGCCTCACTCACCGCTTCGGCTCCGTCACCGCGCTCGACGACGTCACCGTGAACGTGCGGCCCGGCACGATCACCGGCCTCGTCGGCCGCAACGGGGCCGGCAAGACCACCCTGGCCGCCCTCGTCGCCGCGCTGCGTCCCGTCCAGTCCGGCTCGATCCTGCTCGACGGTGCCGCTCCATGGGAGGACCCGGTGGTGACGAGCCGCACCTGCCTGGTCCGTGACAAGGGTGGTGTGGTGGAGGACGAGCGGATCCGCACGACGTTCGAGTTCGCCGCCATGCTCCGGCCCAACTGGGACGGCGACTACGCACGGGAGTTGCTCGATCGCTTCGAGGTCCCGTTCCGGCGGAAGCCGCAGCAACTCTCCACGGGCAAGCGCTCCGCCCTCAGCGCGGTCCTGGGGCTCGCCTCCCGGAGTGAGCTGACCATCTTCGACGAGGTCTACCTCGGCATGGACGCGGTCGCCCGGCGGATGTTCTACGACGAGCTGATGGCGGACTGGATCGCCCATCCCCGCACCATCATCCTGTCCTCCCACCTCCTCGACGAGGTGGAGGACCTGATGGAGGACGTCGTCGTGCTCGACCGTGGGCGTGTCGCCGCCGCCGGCGACGCCGACGAGATCCGGCGGAGGCACTCCTCCCCGGGCGCCGTCGCCTCCCTGACCGACGTCCTCATCGCCCTGTCCACCCCGACGCGGAGGAGCGCACGATGACAACCGCCACCCAGGCACGGACGCTGCTCGCGTGGTTCGCCCGCCGCGCCCTGATCGTCCTCACGTGGACGATCCTGGCCTCGAGTGCGATCGCAGCGGGTCTCGCCGCCATCGCTGTCTGGCAGGACTGGCCGGAGGTCTCCCGAGCTCCCGCACAGCCGGTGGACGGTGAGGCCGTGATCGCCTTCTCGTCGACCATCTTCGGTATCCCGCTGGGGGCCGTGGGGATCGCGGCATTCGTGGTCGCGGTGGCCCACGTCGGTGGCTTCACGCGCCCGATCCTCGCGACGGGCGCCACCCGCGCAGCGCTCGCGTCGGCACACATCGCACATGCGCTCCTCCTCGCAGTGGCGGCCTCGGCCGTCGCCGCCGTGGTCCTCGCCCTCGAGGTGGCGTTCGCGGGGGGTTGGATCGGCTCCACCTTCGGACTCGGGCCCGATGACTCGTTCGCCAGCGGCGTTCCCGCCCTCGCCGGCGGTTTCGGTGGCGCGCTGGCCGCGATGCTGGCCGGGTCCCTCGTGGTCGCGGTGTTCCTCCGGTGGCGCTGGTGGGTGGGCGTGGGGATGCTGGCCACCGTGGCCTGGGTGCTCCCGGCGCTCGCCGCGTGGCTGGAGCCGCTCGGCACCGCGCTCACCACGTTCGCGGCGTGGCCGGGGGCCATGCCCCTGGGGATCGTGGGGCTCGCAGCGGCGCACTGGTTCGTGCTGCGCCGCCTGCCGGTGCCATGAGGTGAGGACCACAACGCCGGGGACGGCCGGCGTTCGCCCCCGGCCCGGCTTTCTGGCAGAATCATCACGCGTACTCGGTCCGGCGGGTCCCTCTCACCCGCCGAGGCTGTGTCCCGAGTAGCGATCCACCCGACACCCACCGGGCTGGCTCGTGGCTCACCCCATCCAGATCAGGAGAGACCACTCAAGTGGCAGTCAAGATTCGACTCAAGCGCATGGGCAAGATCCGTGCGCCCTACTACCGCGTCGTCGTCATGGACTCGCGGGCCAAGCGCGACGGCCGTGCCATCGAGGAGATCGGGAAGTACCACCCGACCGAGGAGCCGTCGTTCATC
>RZYE01000397.1 GCA_009930425.1 Actinomycetota bacterium
GCTCGAGCAGGAGATCACCTCTCGGCGCACTGAGCTGGAGCAGGAGATGACGTCCCGCCGCGCTGAGCTCGAGAGCGAGGTCCGGCTGCAGCGCACCGCAGTGGAGCGGGAACTCACCGAGCGCCGGGCCGATTCCGACGCCGACGCCGAGCGACTTCGTGCTGCGCTCACCCGCGAGGAGGAGGAGAGGCTGGGCGCCCTCGACCGGGAGGAGACCACCCGCCGCGCGCGGATGGAGCGCGAGGAGAACGAACTCCGGACCTCCCTCGAGCAGGCGGAGACGGAAGCACACCGCAGGGCACAGCAGGAGCGCACCGCCCTCGTGGCGGAGCTCGATCGGCTCCGCAGCCAGGCCGTCGAGGAGGCTCGCTCCCTGCGCGCAGCCGCTGGCGAGGAGATCCAGGCACAGCGTGCCCAGGCCGAGAAGGATGCCGCCGGACTCCGGGCAACCGCGGAAGAGGAGACCACCGCGCTGCGCACCCAGACGGAACGGGATGCAGCACAACTCCGCGCGACCGCGGAACAGGAGACCACCGCCCTGCGCACCGCCGCTGACCAGGAGATCCGTTCCCGGCGTGCCGAGCTGGATGCCGAGATCGAGGCACGACGCGCCGAACTGGACGCCGAGATCGAGACGCAGCGCACCGCCGTCGCCGAGGAGGTCCGGTCCCGCACGGCCGCGCTGGAGGCGGAGGAGGAGCGGCGGCTCGCCGCCGTCGACGCCGCGGAGAAGGCATCCGAGGACCGGCGGTCGGCCGTGGAGGCCGAGCTGGAGCAACGGCGGGCCGACCTAGACCACGAGACGGAGGAGCGCCGGGCAGCGCTCGGCCGCGCCGAGGCAGAGGCGGCGCAGATCCGCACGGACCTGGAGGCGGAGGTCGAGCGGCGCACCACCGAGCTGGCCGAGCGCGAAGCGTCCGCCGCGGCTGACATCGAACGCCGCACGGCCGTGATCGACGCGCGTGAGGCGGAAGCGGCCCGCGAGGCCGAGCGTCACCGGTCCGAGGTCCAGCGCTTGCTGGCGGAACAGGAGGAGTCCCGCCGTCGGACGGAGGAACAGGAGGCGCGGCTCGCCCGGGCGGTCGCGGAGGAGAAGCGTGCTGCCGAGGCGGTCGCGGCGCACCAGTCGCAACTCGGTGGGCTCCAGGGCCAGATCGCGGCCGCCCAGTCCCAGCTCATCGACCTCGGTGAGCGGGTCAAGGTGCAGGACACCGGGTTCTACGACTACTTCCACCCGGCGGAGGACTCCGCCTCGCTCTCGGATCGCCTGGATGAGCTTCGCCGGGCCATCGTGGGAGCACTTCGCGGCGAGGGCGCCGTCTCGATGAAGAACGTGAACCCGAAGAACCGGCAGAACGCCGTGGAGGCCGCGGAACTCGCCGTGCGCGTGTACAACTCCGAGGCGGAGAACGCGATCCGGACAGCGGCGGCAGGCAGCGTGGATGCCGCGCTGGTGCGCTTGCTGCGTGCCCGCGACGCCATCGCCGCCCACGGATCGCAGTTCGGGATCGGTGTCTCGCAGCAGTACCACGACCTGCGAATGGAGGAGGTCAAGCTGGTGGCGGATCACCGGCACAAGCAGCGCGAGGAGGAGATCGCGGCTGCACGTGCGAAGGCGGCGAGCCAACCGCGGGCACAGGAGCGTCCGGCCACGCACCCGGGCGGGGTCCAGGACCCGTGGGCGTCCGGACAGGGCGGGTGGCGATGACAGGGCTGCCGCCGCCGTCGGAACGCGACAGGGTTGACGCTCCCCCGCCCTCCGAGCTGGACCGGGTGGAACTCACGCGCACGTGGCTCACGGTTGCGCCGTGGGTGGCAGCGTTCCTCGGGCTCGTGGTGGTGGGGATCCTCATCCTCACCTGAGGG
>RZYE01000070.1 GCA_009930425.1 Actinomycetota bacterium
CGTCTCGGGGAGTGCGCTGATCAGTTCATCGTGATGGTGGGAACGAGCCACTGGCTGCCTTCCTGCTCGGGTCCGGCCCATCATACGTGCGCGCTCCGACGTTGTTTCACGTGAAACACCGGTGCTGTGCAAATCGCCCTGGAGGCGATGTGCGCTTCTCGCATCAGTGCTTCCAACCACTGAGGTCCGGGTCCGTACTTCACATGCGCAATCAGGTGGAGCGCTTCCCCGTGCATCCTCGGGGCACTGGCCACGGCCGGATTGGAGTCCGGGGGGCAGGTGCCCTCAGTTGGACATGGCCATCGCGGCACAACGCCTCACCTGGTCCTTCACGCCTGGTGATCGAAGCGACCCCGTGCATGTTTCACGTGAAACATGGATGCGTGCTTCACGTGAAACGTGAGCCTTCGCCGTGGGTTTTACCAGGCGGGCCCAGCCCAGTCATCGAGGTGCGCACCGGACCCCGGACTGACACCGCCAACCACCGCCAGCCCTCCGCGCAATCGACGTACCAGCACAGAAACCGAACCGCCCACAAACCGAACGGCCCACCAACGAGACGCGAGACGAACGCCCCAGACCACCGCAACCAGTCCAACACCGGCCCCCAACCGGACATACGCCCACCAAGGCGACATCGATGCTGACCGGTCGTCCCACCTCCCGGGCACACCGCTGCGCTCCGTGCGCCTGTCCTCATCTTCCGTGGGAGCCCCGGCGACCGCGGGTCAACGAGGCACGATGTGGGTTGCTGGGCGCGGAGGGATGCGGAGGACTGCTGACGCCGGCCCACACTCGCGGACGTGCCAGGCATGCGTGCCCCACTCAATGACGCGGACACACAGCGCCCGGATCAGTCACGAGAGCCCGGGCTTCAGGCCTGTGAGCAGTAGGTTGCGCATGCACAACCAACTGCTCACGGATGCGGGATTCGGGGGAGGGGGTCGCAACGAACCCGTAGTGCCGCCTTCACGTACGTCGACACCTGTAGCCCATCTCGCAACGAACCCGATCACAGCCACACCAGATACAGCCACACCAGATACAGCCACACCAATCACACGCGGGCATCTACCCCTGGAGATCGACTGCCCACGATACGTAGTTCCGCCGCGGCGCCCGTGGCCCGGCCATGGGACCAACCCGGGCCAGGCCGTCGGATCAACCCGGGCCGCGCCGTCGGATCAAGTCGATTCCTCATCGCCCTTCATCACCACGACAACCCGCGTCACCGAGCCATCCAGCGGCGAGAGCACCTCATGCACCTTCGCATGGGAACCTCCCTCCTTCCGGATGACCTTGCGGGCCGCAGTCAGTTCCTCCACCGCGCGCTGACCCTTCAGGGCCACGAGACGACCCCCGGATCGAACGAGGGGAAGGGTCCAACGCGCCAATCGGTCCAGCGGTGCCACGGCCCTCGCGGTCACCACGTCGAAGTGCCGGCGACCGTGCAGCGACTCCGCTCGATTCGTGACCACGACGACATTCTTCAGCCCAAGGGTGACCCGGACGTGCTCCAGCCACTCGGTCCTGCGCTCCATGGAGTCAATGAGCGCCACCGTGACATCCGGCCTGGTGATGGCGAGGACCACCCCCGGGAAGCCTGCTCCACTGCCGATGTCCGCGACGGTCGCCCCCATGGGGACGAAGTCGTTGATGGCCAGCGAGTTCACGATGTGACGTGACCAGATCCGGGGGATCTCCCGGGGACCGATCAGCCCGCGCACCTCTCCTTCACGCGCGAGGAGCGTGGCGAACGCAACGAGCTGCTCGAAGGCCTCGTCGGAGCCCGCCGCCGCGTGCACTGCCCGCGGCAACCCCGACTCATGAGGCCTGCCGTCCGAGGAACGGAGATCCCCCGTGGCGCCGCCCTCGTCCACCTCAGCCCTCTGCGGGCCTGATCACGACGTGCCTGCGGGGCTCGACGCCCTCGGAACCGGACGTCAGGCCGGCGGCCTTGACGACGTCGTGAACCACCTTGCGCTCGAAGGGGTTCATCGGCTCCAGGGAGACGGGTTCCCCCGTCTCCTTCACCCGGGCGACAGCGGCGGCGGCCTGCTCCGAGAGCCGTTCCTTGATGCCGCGCCGATAGCCGGCGATGTCCAGCATCAACCGCGAACGCTCCCCGGTCCTGGTCTGCACCGCCAGCCTGGTCAGCTCCTGCAGTGCCTCGAGCACCTCACCGTCCTCGCCGACCAGCCGCCGCAACCACCGGTCGCCGAACTCCTCCGAGGCGATCTCCAGCGACGCACGCCCGTTCTCGACATCGATGTCGATGTCGCCCTCGTAGTCGATGATGTCCAGCAGTTCCTCGAGGTAGTCGGCGGCGATGTCGCCCTCCTCCTCGAGTTGGGTGATCGGAGCCTTGTCCTCAGTCATGCGTTCCTCCATGTTGGGGTGAGAAGTCGACGTGCCTCATGTCCCGCCGTCGGCGGTCATGAACCATCTGCGTTGTACTTCGGCTTGTTCTGTGCCTGCCTGCGCCGCTTCTCCGCGGCCAGCCGCTTCTCCCGGGCGGCCTTCCGTTCCGCGGCGCGAGCCTCATACCGCTTGCGAGCGCGCTCGGCATCGGTCAGTCCATCCTTCCCGCGAACCTCGCCGTCCGATGCCACCTCGGGAACATCCTCCACCACGTCCTCGACCGGCTCGGCGGGCTCAGGAGAAGCGGTGAGTGGCGCCGTGGGATCGGCGGCCTTCTTCTTGGCGCGGTCCTTCCGCATGGGCTGCACGCGCTGGCCCGACGGCGGCTGCACCTCGGGGGTGGCCGCGGTCTCGTCCGGGACCGGGGGAAGGCCCTTCTTGGCTCGCTTCTTCGCGTCCTTCTCCTGCTTCCGGCGGTACGCCTCCGAGCCGGGAGCGGGCATCCGCTTGATCGTGTAGTACTGCTGGCCCATCGACCAGATGTTGGTGACCGTCCAGTAGATCAGCACACCCACCGGGAACCCGACGCCCGTGACGGCGAAGATGACCGGCATCGCGTACATCAGCATCATCTGCTGCCGCATCATCGGGTTGTCGAGTGACGACGCCGGCATGTTCTTCATCGTGAGCTGCCTCATGCTGAAGAACTGGGTCGCCGACATCGCGATGATGAGGACCACCGTGACGATCTTGACCTCGATGAGGTCACTGGAGAGGAACGTCGACGAGATGGGTGCGCCGAAGAGGGTGGACGCCTCGACGTCGGCCGCCATGTCCGCTGTGAGCGGACCGAGGTTCTCGATCCCCTTGCCCTGGTAGTCGCCCTTTGCCAGTTGCTCCAAGCCCCGGAGGACCTGGAACAGGCCGAAGAAGATCGGCATCTGGAGAAGGATCGGCAGGCAGGACGAGAACGGGTTCGTGTTGTGCTTCTTGTAGAGCTCCATCATCTCCTGCTGCTGCGCCTGGCGCGAAGCAGGATCCGTCTTGCCCTTGTACTTCTTCTGGAGTGCCTGCAGCTCCGGCTGCATCAGCTGCATCCCCCGGGATGCCTTGATCTGCTTGAAGAACAGCGGAATGATCAGGATCCGGATCACGATGGTGAGGCCCACGATGGACAGCACCCACGCGGCACCGGGACCATCGGCCATGCCGAGGACCCCCGTGAGCAGCGAGTGGATCTGCACCATGATCCACGCGACGGCGATCTCAATCGGTCGGAGTATTTCCATCGTTACGTGTGCTCCGGATTCGTCGTGTCCTCCGGCGGGTCGTCCGGAGGTATCTCTACTGCCATTGTGCTCCCTGGCGGGAAGTCAACCCCACCACGCGAGTAGGGGTTGCAGCGCAACACCCGCCACACGGCGAGTGCGGTGCCCTTGAAGAAGCCCTGCACCCGCACGGCCTCGATCGCGTAGGCGGAGCACGACGGGTAGTACTTGCAGCTCGGCGGGAACATGGGCGAGATGAACAGTTGGTAGCCGCGTATGAGGATGGTCGCCATCCGTTGCAGCGGGTTCACCGTGCCTCCCTCGACGCGCCGGACCGCCTTCTCGCCTGGGACATCGCCTGTCCCAGGTCTGCGCGGAGCTGATCGTACGACGCCGAAGCTGCGGATGGGAGCGAGCGCACCACCACTCGCGTCCCGGGAGCAAGTTCGACCTCGCGCATGAGGTGCCGCAACCGTCGCACCACCCGATGGCGGACAACCGAGTTCCCGACTGCGCGCGAAACGGCGAACCCCACCAAAGGATCGCCTTCGGTGAGGTCGGTGTTCAGGTGCACCACGAGACTGCGCCCGGCTCCCCGCACGCCACCGCGGAGCGTGCCGGAGAAGTCCTCCGACCGCCGCATGCGATTGCGGACGGAGAGCACTCGTCAGACGGTGAGCGAGGCGCGGCCCTTGCGACGCCGTGCCGAGATGATCGAACGCCCCGCACGCGTGCGCATGCGCAGGCGGAAGCCGTGCACCTTGGCACGGCGCCGGTTGTTCGGCTGGAAAGTACGCTTGCTCACAGCAGTCTCCAAAACTTCGCGAAGGTCACGCCGCGTGGCCAGGCTGATCGGTGCGCGCGACGGCGCGCCCCTTTGCAGATGCGGCCTGTCAACGGTACGGGAGCGCAGGCCGGGGGGTCAACCGCCGGCGAGGTGCAGCCCATCACGTCCGATACGTGTGGGTCGAAGGTCACGATGTGGATATCGTGGCCGTGTCGTGTTGACAGCAGGGTCGTGGACGCACTCAGCACCCTGTCTCCCTGCGGTTACGATGTCATCTTGTTACCCACATTCTGTGGATAAAGTTGTGGAGGGTCCCGGGGATTGGACCCCGGGGAGGGGCGCGCCGTGGCGTTGGAATCGTCCGTACAGGACCTGTGGAACACCGTTGTCCAGGTCCTGGTCACCCGGTCAGACATCAACCCCTCGGACCTCGCGTTCGCCAAGCTCGCCAAGCCCCTCGGTGTCATCGACGGGACACTGCTCGTGGCCGTTCCTTCCGGCATGGTCAAGGACCGGCTCGAGATGAGGATGCGTTCGGCCCTGCTCGAGACGCTCTCAACCCTTCCTGGTGACGACATCGAGCGGTACGCCGTCACCGTGGATCCCTCGCTGGAGGACGCGGTGACCGGTGCGTCGGCTCCGGAGGCCGCCGACCGCGAGGGTGATCGCCATCCTCCCCACCGCCACGCCGGCAGTTCGGGACGAAGCACACGTCCCACCCCGATGGAGGTGGACCCCTCTCGCCTCAATCCCAAGTACACCTTCGAGACCTTCGTCATCGGGCCCTCCAACAGGTTCGCCCACGCCGCTGCACGGGCCGTTGCCGAGGCCCCGGCCAAGGCCTACAACCCCCTGTTCATCTACGGCGGTTCCGGCCTCGGCAAGACGCACCTCCTGCACGCGATCGGTCACTACTCGAGGAACCTCTACCCGGGCGTGCGGGTCCGCTACGTCAACTCGGAGGAGTTCACCAACGACTTCATCAACTCCATCCGGGACGACAAGGCGGAGAACTTCCAGCGGCGCTACAGGAACGTCGACGTCCTGCTGGTCGACGACATCCAGTTCCTGGGGGGCAAGGAGCAGACGGTCGAGGAGTTCTTCCACACCTTCAACACCCTGCACAACGACAACAAGCAGGTGGTGATCACCTCCGACACCCCGCCGAAGAAGCTGCAGGGATTCGAGGAGCGCCTGGTCTCCCGCTTCGAGTGGGGCCTCCTGACGGACGTCCAGCCCCCGGACCTCGAGACCCGCATCGCGATCCTCCGGAAGAAGGCCCAGGCCGAGAACCTCCAGGCGAGCGACGAGGTGCTGAGCTACATCGCTTCCCGAATCTCCACGAACATCCGCGAGTTGGAGGGAGCCCTGATCAGGGTGACCGCCTTCGCGAACCTCAACCGCCAGCCCGTGGAACTCGCCCTTGCGGAACAGGTGCTCCGGGACCTCGTCTCTGACACCGAGGGCGGCGAGATCACGCCGGCACTGATCATGCACGAGACATCCGAGTACTTCACCGTGACGGTGGACGCTCTCTGCAGCGCGGACCGTTCCCGCGTGTTGGTCACGGCCCGCCAGATTGCCATGTACCTGTGCCGTGAGCTCACGGACCTCTCCCTGCCCAAGATCGGGCAGGCCTTCGGCGGCCGCGACCACACCACCGTCATGCACGCCTACCGGAAGATCGCCGAGCAGATGGCCGAGAAGCGGGCCACCTTCAACCAGGTCACGGAACTCACGAACCGCATCAAGCACTCCGCGCGCAGCACGCCCCGCGGCACTCACTGACAGCGCACACCGCCTGTGCACGGGCCGTGGACGATCCGGTCCGCGGTTGTGGACGGCTGAGCACTTCGTGGGGATTCCGCCGGGGATGCCTCCGCCAACTCACAGGACCACCCCTGCCGGGAGCCGGGCGTCCACAGCCACCCCACCGCCGCTCGAGACCCTGACCTGCAGCGACGTGAGTTGTCCACAGCTTCCACAAGTGCTACTACGATGACGAGACCTCAATCAGGGCAAAATTCTCGAACAACCAGCACTGGGGACAAGGAGCCCGGGGGCAGTGAAACCGGGGCAGCTCGTCCCACTGCATGAACCCGGACATCATTTCGTGACATTCTTGGACCAGGAAGAGCGTCGGCGCAGACCGCCCGAGAGAACGAGGTTCCACCGTGAAGTTTCGAGTAGACCGTGACGTCCTGGCAGAGGCCGTGGCATGGGCTGCCCGATCACTCCCCACCCGGCCGGCGGTGCCGGTCCTCTCCGGCGTCCTCCTCGAAGCGGACGACGGTGGGACGCTGACCATCTCGAGCTTCGACTACGAGGTGTCCGCACGGTGCGAGGTCCCGGCCACCGTGTCGGTTGCAGGCGTCGCCGTTGTCCAGGGGAAGATCCTCGCGGACATCGCCAAGGCACTGCCCTCCCGTCCGGTCGACCTCGAGCTCGACGGGACGAAGCTCGTCCTCACCTGTGGTGCCTCGCGGTTCGCGCTGCACACCATGCCGGTGGATGACTACCCGAACCTCCCGGAGCTCCCGGAGCTCTCGGGCAGCATCGACGCGGGTGCCTTCAACGAGGCGGTCCTCCAGGTGACGACGGCGGCGAGCCGTGACGAGACCCTGCCACTCCTGACCGGTGTCAGGGTGGAGGTGGAGGGGGAGAGGATCACGCTCTTGGCCACGGACCGCTACCGGCTCGCCATGAAGGAGATCCAGTGGGCGCCGCAGCAGCCGGGGATCTCCCAGGTCGCACTCGTGCGTGCACGGACGCTGTCCGACGTCGCCAAGTCGATGACCCAGGCCGGAACGGTCCAGATCGCCCTCCAGACCGAGGGGGGGAAGCAGATCATCGGCTTCGAGTCCGCCGGCCGGCGCACCACCTCGCAGCTCATCGAAGGTGACTACCCGCCGGTTCGGCGCCTGTTCCCGGACGTGACCCCCATCTTCGCCGTCGCGCGCACGGCCGAGATCATCGAGGCGGCCCGTCGTGTGGCCCTCGTCGCGGAGCGGAACACCCCGATCCGCCTGACCTTCTCCGAGGGCCAGGTGGTCATGGAGGCCGGGCAGGGCGATGACGCCCAGGCGTCGGAGGCCCTCGAGGCAACCCTCGTGGGTGAGGACATCACGACGGCGTTCAACCCGCACCTGTTCCTCGATGGGCTGTCCGCACTGGGGACCGAGTACGTCCGGCTCGGCTTCACCCACCCGTCGAAGCCCGTCCTCATGTCTGGCCGCAAGGGTGCCGATGACGATGACGAGGGCGGGTTCCTCTACCTGCTCATGCCGATCAGGTTCGCAAGTTAGGAAGGTCTCATGGAACTTGGCATGGTTGGACTCGGCCGGATGGGCCACAACATGGTGGCGCGGCTCCGTGCGGGAGGCCACACCGTCGTGGGCTACGACATCGACCCGGACACCACCGAGGTCGCCAGCCTCGAGGCCCTCCGGGATGCCCTCGCGGCGCCCCGTGCCGTCTGGGTGATGGTGCCCGCCGGCGCGCCGACGCAGGCGACCGTCGCGCAACTGGCGGAGGTGCTCGAGCCGGGTGACACCGTCGTCGACGGCGGCAACTCGCGCTTCACCCAGGACCGCCCTAACGCCGACCTCCTCGCCGAGAAGGGGATCGACTACCTCGACGTCGGTGTGTCCGGCGGCGTGTGGGGGCGCACCGAGGGGTACGCGATGATGGCCGGCGGCAGTGAGGAGGCCGTGGAACGGCTCATGCCGGTCTTCGACACCCTGCGGCCGGAGGGCCCGCGCGAGGAGAGCTTCGTGCATGCCGGTCCGGTGGGTGCCGGGCACTACACGAAGATGGTCCACAACGGCATCGAGTACGCCATCATGCAGGCGTACGCCGAGGGCTACGAGCTGCTCACCACCCAGGATGGACTGGTCCCGGACGTCCCTGCGGTCTTCGCGGCGTGGCAGCGCGGCACGGTCGTGCGGTCCTGGCTGCTCGAGCTCATGGTCCGGGCCCTGGCGGAGGACCCGGAGCTCGCGGAGATCGAGGGCTACGCCGCGGATTCCGGGGAGGGACGCTGGACGGTGGAGGAGGCCATCCGCAACGCGGTGCCGATGCACACCATCGCCGCATCGCTGTTCGCGCGGTTCGAGTCCCGCCAGGAGGAGTCCCCAGCGATGAAGGCCATCGCCGCACTGCGCCAGCAGTTCGGCGGTCATGCCGTCAAGTCCGCCTGATCGTACTTGTACGTCTCGGACCTGGCGCTCAACGACTTCCGCAACTACCACGAGGCGGTGGTCGCCCTCCACGAGGGAGTCGTCACCCTGGTCGGCGCGAACGGTCAGGGGAAGACCAACCTCGTCGAGGCCATCGGGTACCTCTCGACGTTCTCCTCCCACCGCGTCTCGGCCGACGCCGCCCTCGTCCGTTCCGGCGCCACCGGCGCCGTGGTCCGGGCCAGGGTGGTCGGTGGGGGGCGCAGCACCCTCGTGGAGCTCGAGATCATCGCGGGGAGGGCCAATCGGGCGCGCGTCAACAGGGCGCCGGTCCGGACGCGTGACGTCCTCGGCATCGTGCGGACGGTGGTCTTCGCCCCGGAGGACCTCGCGCTCGTCAAGGGCGATCCGTCCGACCGGCGGCGTTACCTCGA
>RZYE01000398.1 GCA_009930425.1 Actinomycetota bacterium
GATCGACTCCGCGATCCCCACCAGCCACTCCTCCGTGATCTGCCCGGAGTTCTGGGGCGGCTGGTTCGCGAAGACCGCGTCGTGGAACTCCCAGAACGCTTCCTGGTTGGCGGCGGCGTGCGCCCCCAGCGAGGCGAGCGTGGACTCCTCCCCGATCAGCGGGAAGTCCCGCCACTCGATACGGAGCGTGCCGTCCTCGATGTAACCCTGCAGTTCCGGGGCGATGTCCTCCGCGAACTTCCTGCAGTACGGGCACTGGAACTCGGAGTACTCCACCATCACCACGGGCGCGTCGATCGCGCCGACCGCCGTGGGGTCGCCCTGGATCCGCCGCGCGATGTTGGGCAGCGTGTCCACCGCCTCGAACGCCGCCTCCTCTCCCGACGACGGCGTCTCCTCCGCCGCCGTTCCCTCGCCCGCGTCCCCCTCGCCCGCCGTGGGGTCGCCGGCCTGGGACGTGCCGAGATCAGGGGTGCTCCCGGCCGTGTCTCCCGCGGTATCCCCGCCGCCGAGGACGGACGCGAGGATGAACGCGAGGGTCACCACGGCCGCGACCGCGGCGACGATCAGGGGGCCGCGGGTCCCGCGGCGGGCGGGAGGGTTCTCAGGGCGCGTGGGAGAGGTCATTCGGTTCCTGGGTGAAGAAGGGGTGAGGCGACGCGGTCAGGCGCGGTCGCCGTCGTCGAGCGTGATGGTGCCGGACGCCATGGCGGGCACCTCGATGTTGGCGCGGCGCTTCGCGCGGGGGGTGGGGCAGGCGTCGAGGTAGGTCCAGCGCTGCCAGATCGCCCAGACCATGACGGCCACGGCGAGCACCTGCAGGATCGGCTGGAAGGGTTCGAACCAGGTCAGGGCGCCGTTGTAGCCGAGTGCGAGCAGGACGATCTTGTTGCACACCGGGCAGCCGACCGCGAAGTAGGTCAGCGCCGCGCCGATGATGCCCTTCTTGCTGGGGGCCTCGTCGGCGGTGTCGCCGCCGGCGGCCTGGCGGGCGGCCAGGTCGGCCTTCTCGGCGGCCACGGCGTCCCGAGGCTTGATGTAGCTCGCGGTCAGGGCGGCCACGAGCAGGCTCGTGACGATGAGGGAGGGCCACGACCACCAGGTGGGCGGGATCTCGCGGCCGAACACCGGGTTCGGGATCAGCGCCGTGGGGATGGCCACGAACAGCAGGTAGGAGAGCCCGGCGAGGACCCCGACCGTGATCTGGCGGGAGTCGAAGTCCGGGACGCGGAAGCGCGGCTTCGCGGGGGCGGGGTTGGGCGAGGTCACGAGGCAGCCTCCAGGGTTCGGGCGGCGTTCGCCGCGGGGACTTCCACCGGCCGGCCGGCCACGCGCCACTCCAGCATCCCCCCGGCCAGCCGCGCGGCGGGGTGACCGTGCGCGGCGAGGAGGCGGACGGCGTCGTGGGCCATGACGCAGTGGGCGCCGCGGCAGTAGGCGACGACCTCGCTGTCCGGGGACCAGGTGCGCGCGGCGTCCAGCAGGGTGTCGAGGGGGTGGGAGACGGCGCCGGGGATGTGGCCGGCGTCGAACTCGGCGCGGGGGCGGACGTCCACGAGGGTGACGGTGCCGGCGTCGAGGCGGCGCTGGAGCTCGTCGTGGTCCATCTCCTCGACGTCGCTGGCGCCGAGGTGGGCCTCGAGGGCCAGCCCCACGTCCGCGGAGTGGGTGCGGGCCACAGCGGTGACGTGGGAGAAGAGGGCGGCGACGTCGTCGTCCGCGAGGCGATAGTGGACGTGCGTGCCCTCGCGGCGGGTGCGGACCAGGTGGGCGAGCTTCAGGACCTGGAGGTGCGCGGAGACCGTGGTGACGCCCATGCCGGTCTCGCGGGCCAGGGCGTCCACGGTGCGCTC
>RZYE01000399.1 GCA_009930425.1 Actinomycetota bacterium
CCCCACCCTGCTGGACTCCGGGGTGCTGGACCAGCTCATCGACCACGGCTTCCGGTACGCCAACGTCTCCAACTCCGACAACCTCGGCGCCGCCCCCAATGCTGCGTTGGCGGCGTGGTTCGCGGCCTCTGGCGCTCCGTACGCCGCGGAGGTGTGCGTGCGCACCGCCATGGACCGCAAGGGCGGGCACCTGGCGGTCAGGAAGTCCGACGGGCGGCTCATCCTGCGGGATACCGCCCAGACCGCCCCGGAGGAGATGCACTACTTCACCGATGAGTTCCACCACCCCTACTTCCACACCAACAACCTGTGGTTCGACCTTGTCGCGTTGCGGGACCTGCTGGCGGAGCGCCGTGGGGTGCTGGGCCTGCCGCTGATCCGCAACGTCAAGTCCGCCGACCCCAAGGACCCCACCACCCCGGAGGTCTACCAGATCGAGACCGCCATGGGCGCCGCGGTCGAGGTGTTCGAGGGCGCCCAGGCCATCGCCGTCCCGCGTGGACGGTTCCTGCCCGTGAAGACCACGAACGAGTTGCTCCTGCTGCGCTCCGACGTCTACCAGCTCGCCGACGACGGCGCCCTCACCATGGTCCCGGACGCCGCACCCGTCGTCACGCTCGGGGGCCGGTACAAGAAGATCGCCGACTTCGAGGCCCGCTTCCCCGCCGGGGCCCCGTCTCTGATGGAGGCACACTCCCTGACCGTTGACGGCGACTGGACCTTCGGCGCCGACGTCCACGTCACCGGGGACGTCACGCTCGATGACACCGGCAAGCAGGAGTACGTGCGGGACGGGACCGTGCTGGACTGACTCAGTCCAGCTCCTCCAGGAGTTCGAGCCAGCGGGTCTCGTACTCGTCGTGCCGGGTACGAAGCCGAGCCGTCTCGTCCCCGACCGCTGCCATGCGCTCGTAGTCACCGGAGCTGCCGGCAAGTTCCGCCAGCTCCGCCTCCTTCACAGCGATCTGCTTCGCGAGCTGCTCGATCTGGCGCTCCAGCCGCTGCATCTCCTTGCGGTGGGAGCGCTGCTGGGCGGCGTCGGTGATGGAGGCCTGAGCGTCGGTTCCGGAGCCCAGTGAGCTCCCGGCCGGGCGGGAGCCCCCGGACGGGCGCGAGCGCCCAGGCTGGCTCGCGTCGTCCGATGCACCCTCCCGCAGCGCCAGGTACTCCTCCACCCCGCCGGGCAGGCCGCGGACCCTCCCGTCCCCCAGCAGCGCCACCTGGTGATCGGTGACGCGTTCGAGCAGGTAGCGGTCATGGGAGACCACCACGAGGGTGCCGGGCCACATGTCGAGGAGGTCCTCGATGTTGGCGAGGGTGTCCGTGTCGAGGTCGTTGGTCGGCTCGTCCAGCAGGAGCACGTTCGGCTCCCCCACGAGGATGCGCATGAGCTGGAGCCGACGCCGCTCCCCGCCGGACAGCTCCCCCACCGGGGTCCAGGCCCGATCATGCGAGAAGCCCAGCCGCTCGGTGAGCTGGCTCGCGGTGAGCTCCTTGTCCCCCACGGAGACCCGCTCGCGCACCTGCGCCACCGCTTCCACCACCCGCAGGTCCGAGATCGTGTCCAGCTCCGCGGTGTCCTGGGACAGGGAGGCCACCACCACGGTCTTGCCGTGCTTCACCCGTCCGGCAGTGGGTGTCAGTTCCTTCGCCAGCAGTTGCAGCAGGGTGGACTTCCCTGCCCCGTTCACCCCAACGATCCCCACCCGCTCCCCGGGCGCGAGACGCCAGGTGACGTCGGAGAACAACGAGGCGCCGCCGTCGTACGCGAAGGACATGTCCTCCACATCGATGACGTCCTTCCCCAGGCGCGCGGTCGCGAGCTTGGTGAGGGACACCTCGTCCCGCGG
>RZYE01000400.1 GCA_009930425.1 Actinomycetota bacterium
CCCCTGGACCCTGGCGTTCTCGACAAACCTCATCGTTCCAAGGCAAAGGGCATCTGCGCGTCACGACCCGCCGACCACTACTCGCGGATCCGGGTCTGATCGCTGTTGAGGTCTTGCGGCAGACCGTGCGCCCGCTGGTCGTGAGGAGGCGAATCGCTGCTGGGATGTCGTGCCACCGAGTTTGGTGTCCGGGTGAGCACTCGCACCATTAGATCGCTGGGAGTCCTCCTCCACGCTGCGGAACGGGAGTCTACGAAGGAGAGGTGGTTCCTGGTGTTGTTCGTTGGTGATGACTGGGCTGAGGAGCATCACGACATCGAGGTCCAGGACGAGACGGGCAGGGTGCTGGCCAAGAAGCGGCTGCCCGAGGGCTTGGTAGGGATGGTGTCGTTGCACGAGCTGCTCGGCCGGCACGTGCCGCCCAGCTGGGCGGACCTGGACCCCGGCGAGGCGGCCGCGAGAGTGGTGGTCGGGATCGAGACTGATCGGGGCCCGTGGGTCGCCGCCCTCGTCGCCGCGGGGTACCGGGTGTACGCCATCAATCCGACCTCGGCGGCGCGGTATCGGCAGCGGCATTCGATGTCGGGGGCCAAGGCTGACACCACGGACGCGCACCTGCTGGCTGAGATCGTCCGGGTGGACCGCACCCATCACCGGCCGGTCGCGGGCGACAGTCCGCAGGCGCAGGCGGTGAAGGTGGTGGCGCGGATGCACCAGTCGTTGATCTGGGACCGGACCCGGCACGTGCTGCGGTTGCGCTCCGCGTTGCGGGAGTACTTCCCGGCCGCGATCAGGGCCTTTGAGGACCTGGACGCCCCCGAGGCGCTCGAACTGCTCGCTGCGGCCCCGGATCCCGACTCCGCGGCGAAGCTGAGCAAGATGCGGATCGTGGCAGCGTTGAAACGGGCCCACCGCCGCAACACCGAGGAGCGTGCCACCGTGATGCTGCAGGTGCTGCGGGCTCCGGAGTTGCGGCTCCCGGGTCCGGTGCAGCAGGCCTACGCCGCCGGCATCGCCGCCCAGGTCGCGGTCATCGGCGTGCTCAACCACCAGATCGAGGACTTGAGTGTGGTGGTGGGCTCCCATTTTGGCCGTCACCCGGACGCTGAGATCTACACCAGCCTTCCCGGCCTCGGTGCGGTCCTCGGTGCCCGGGTGCTGGGCGAGTTCGGTGACGACCCTCACCGCTACGCCGACGCCAAGGCCCGCAAGGCCTACGCCGGCACCGCGCCCATCACCCGGGCCTCGGGGAAGAAGAAGGTCGTCCTGGCGCGCTACGCCCGCAACGACCGGCTCGCCGACGCCCTGCAACAGTGGGCGTTCGGATCGATGCGTGGCTCGCCCGGTGCCAAGGCCTACTACCAGGCCCTACGGGACCGGAAGATCGGCCACCAGGCCGCGCTCCGTCAGCTCGGCAACCGGTGGGTCGGCATCCTCCACGGCTGCCTCAAGACCGGCCAGCTCTACGACGAGAACACCGCTTGGAACCACCACCATAGCGCCGCTGCTTGACAAAACAGAACCTGGGATGTCTGCCGCCGTGCGCCGTGTCGGGTTCGTCAGTCGAGCAGCGGGATGTCGAGGTCGTAGGCCAGGACGACGGCCCGGGCTAGTTCAGCCTCTTGGGCGTAGGTCAGAAACCCGACGGTGCGGCCGAGCAGCTTGCTCGGAACGGTGACGACGTTGTCGAGTGAGATCACGCCGTCGTGGTCAAGGCCGTTGGCCGGTCCGACCTGAACCTCGCTGGACAGGCCCTTGATGGTGGAGGTAATCGGTGCGATCGTCACTTTCGTCATAGCCGCCCGCGCGGCCTCGCGAGTCAGCACGACTGCCGGACGCGTCTTGTCC
>RZYE01000401.1 GCA_009930425.1 Actinomycetota bacterium
CTCGGGCACCGCAACGTCCAGGGCCTCGCGTGGGACGCCGAGGGCAGGCTGTGGGCCAGCGAGTTCGGCCAGAACTCGCAGGACGAGCTCAACCTCATCGAGCCCGGGCTGAACTACGGGTGGCCGCTCGTGGAGGGCGAGGGCAACGTGGACGGCATGACGCCCCCGGTGCTGGTGTGGCCGACGTCGGACGCGTCCCCGAGCGGTCTCGCGTTCTGGCGCGGGTCGCTGTGGATGGCGGCCCTGCGTGGCGAGCGGCTCTGGGAGATCCCGGTGACGGATCAGGACACCGGGCAGCTCGAGCCGATCGCGCACTGGGTGGGGGAGTTCGGACGCCTGCGGGCCGTCGCCTCCGCCGGGGATGACGCTCCCCTGCTCGTCGCCACCTCCAACACGGACGGCCGCGGGAACGTCCGCGCGGGTGACGACCGGGTGATGCGCGCCGGCTGAGGAGGTGTCCGCGATGGAGGAAGCGCGCCGCTCGTGGCGGCCCCACAGGTCCGTGCGCTCCCGCATCCTGCTGTGGGTCATCGTGATGGCCGCGCTGGGCCTCGGGGTCACGGGCGGGACGATGCTCGCGATCATGTCGAGCCGCATCGACACCGCCGCGGACAGGTCGCTCGAGCACGAGTACCAGGAGATCGTGCAGCAGGCGCAGGGAGGGTTGGATCCCGCCACCGGCGAGCCCTACTCGGACGTGGCGCGCCTCCTCGTCGCCGGGCTCGAGTACCGCGTACCCGGCCCCTACCAGACCTACTTCACCATGCTCGACGGCGAGCCGTTCGGCTACTCCGGGGGAGAGCGGCCCGTAGCACTCGAGGACGAGCCCGCCGCCCTCGCCGCGATCCGCGCGGTGACGCCCGACGACGGCGTGGTGGTGCGCGACGTCGAGACGTCGGTCGGTGCGGTCCGGCTCGCCATCGTGCCCGTCAGCGTGGCGGGTGGGGACGTGACGGGGAACTACGTCATCGCCCACGCCGTCGGGCTCGAGAAGGCCACCCTCGGCGGGATGGCACGCCTCTACGCCTGGCTCGCAGCGGCGTCACTCGCGATGATCGGCCTCGTGGGGTGGCTGGTCACCGGGGAACTGGTCCGGCCGATCTCCCTGCTGCGTGCCGCCACCGCCCGCACCACCGCGACCGATCTCACCACCCGCCTTCCCGTGACCGGCGACGACGACGTCGCGGACCTCACGCGGAACTACAACGCGATGCTGGACCGGTTGCAGGAGTCGTTCGAGGCGCAGCGCCAACTCGTCGACGACGTCGGGCACGAGCTCCGCACCCCGGTCACGATCGCGCGGGGGTACCTGGAGTTGCTCGACGCGGGCGACCCGGCCGGGGTCGAGGAGACCCGAGAGCTCCTGCTGGACGAGACCGACCGCATGGGCCGCCTGGTGGGGGACCTGATCACGCTCGCGAAGTCCGGGCGCCCCGACTTCGTGGTCCTGGAGCAGGCCGAACTGGAGGAGCTCACGGTCGAGGTGTTCGGCAAGGCCCGCGCGCTGGGCGGCCGGGACTGGGTCCTCGACGGGACCGGGGACGTCCCGCTGCTGGTGGACCCCCAGCGGGTCACGCAGGCGTGGCTCCAGCTCGCGGAGAACGCCGTGGCCTACAGTCCGGACGGCAGCACGGTGCGGATCGGGAGCGCGGTGGAGTCCGGCGAGGTGAGGTTGTGGGTGGTCGACCAGGGGATCGGCATCGCCGCCACCGACCTGCCCAGGATCTTCGAACGGTTCGCCCGGGGTGAGGACGGCACCGAGGGCTCCGGCCTCGGCCTGACCATCGCGAAGGCGATCGCCGAGGCACATGGCGGGCGGGTCGAGGTGGAGTCGGAGCCCGGG
>RZYE01000071.1 GCA_009930425.1 Actinomycetota bacterium
GAGGATTCGGACAAGATAGTGAGAAGACGAGACGCTGCTCTTCCTGTCACACCGCAGGTCACGGGCCTGCCCCCGCGCCATGATGCTCCGGAACTTACAACTGCCTGCCCGTACACCGCGGCGGCAACCGATACACGCCCGCGGTTGCCATCGGTCGTTGTATCGGAGGGCGTCGGAATGCCCCGGGCGCCCGTCGGAAATCCGACGGAACGATATACACGGCCTTGACGGTGTATATCAAACCGGTGTAGCGGAACCCGTTGGAATGATTCGCCTCCCCACGGCCCGTCCCCCACACCGCGCCGCTGACCACCACCGGATCCCCTGCCCGCGGGACCATCCGTCTGCGACGCTGGTCGCGTGATCCTTCGCCCTGAGGAGCCGTTCGCCGGGCCTTTCGAGCCGTGGCCGCTGACGCGCCTCGCCGACGCCGTCGCCTCGGCCACCGCACCCTCGCCCACCCCGGCGGTGGTCGCCGTCGACGGCCGCGGCGCGAGCGGGAAGTCGACCCTCGCCCGCTCCCTCGCCACGGCGCTGCCGGCCGCCGTCGTGGTCCACACCGACGACGTCGCCTGGCACCACTCGTTCTTCGACTGGGCGGACCTGATGATGTCCGGCGTTCTCGAACCCGCGCTCGCGGGGCGGGCCGTCAGCTACCGGCCGCCCGCCTGGGACGACCGTGCACGGCCCGGCGCGATCGAGATCCCGGCGAACACGCGTGTCGTGCTCGTGGAGGGAACCGGTGCAGCCCGCCGCGAACTGGAGCACCTGCTCAGCTTCCGCATCTGGGTGCAGTCTGACTTCTTCCTCGCGGAGCAGCGGGGCATCGAACGGGACATCGCGCAGGGCGTGAACGGGGACGCGAATGAGGCGTTCGCGTTCTGGCACGAGTGGCAGGCGCAGGAGATCCCGTTCTTCGCCACGGACCGTCCGTGGGAACGCGCCGACCTCGTCACCTGCGGAACGCCGATGCCCACCGTCAAGCCGGACCAGGTTCTGGTCGCCCGCCCGACCGCCTGACGATCACTCCGGCTCGTTCGGGTCCCTGTTCCCCGTGACCCTCATCCTCCGCCAGACGGCCAACGCCACATCCGCCCCCGAGGCGCGGCACCTCGGGGGTCACGTTTGGATAACGGGTCTTGACAGGAGAGGGCCTCCTCCACGAGTCTTGAGGAACGCAGAGAGAGCGCTCTCTCACCACTCCCCCGAAAACCATCGCCGGTTCGATGGGGTACCGGGAAAGCGCTCTCCCAGAGTAGACCGCCAGCCCCCGGAACCTCCGGTGGCGCCCCAAAACAGGGCGGCGCACCTGCCGCCCATGACAACAAGGAGTCAAAAGTGCGGACAAGCAAGGGATCGTGGCTCGGAGCCACGGCCGGCATGGCGGGCGTTGCGCTCGTCCTCAGCGCCTGTGGTGGCGACAGCACGACCGATGGTGACAACGGTGGTGGCGACAGCACCGGTGGCGGCGACGAGCCGATCACGCTCACCGTCGCGACGTTCAACGAGTTCGGGTACGAGGGCCTCATCGAGGAGTACATGGAACTCAACCCGAACATCACGGTGCAGCAGAAGAAGGCAGCCACCTCGAACGAGGCGCGCGACAACCTGAACACCCGGCTCGCCGCCGGATCGGGCCTCTCCGACATCGAAGCGGCAGAGGTCGACTGGATGCCTGAACTCATGCAGTACTCGGACCGCTTCGTGGACCTGACCGACCCCGAACTCGAGGGCCGCTGGCTTGACTGGAAGGTGGAGCAGGCGACCACGCCTGACGGCATCCTGATCGGCTACGGCACCGACATCGGACCCGAGGGCGTGTGCTACCGGGCCGACCTGTTCGAGGCCGCGGGCCTGCCCACTGACCGGGCAGAGGTGGCGGAGTTCCTCGGCGAGAGCTGGGAGGACTACTTCGCCGCGGGCGACCAGTTCGTCGCGAACTCCGACACCGCGTGGTTCGACTCCGGAGGCGCCATCTACCAGGGCATGATCAACCAGGTCACCAACGCCTACGAGGAGCTCGACGGCACCCCGATCCCGCTTGCCGAGAACACCGTTGCCCGCGAGACCTACGACGCGGTGCTTGACGCAGCCGTGACCCGCGGTCTCTCCGCCGGCTTCGCGCAGTGGAGCGAGGACTGGACGAACGCCTTCCAGAACGACGGCTTCGCCACGATGCTCTGCCCGGGCTGGATGCTCGGCGTCATCGAGGGCAACGCCGCCGGCGTCGAGGGCTGGGACATCGCTGACACCTTCCCCGGTGGCGGCGGCAACTGGGGCGGTTCCTTCCTGACCGTTCCCACCCAGAGCCCGTACCCGGAGGAGGCCAAGGCGCTCGCCGCGTGGCTGACCGCTCCCGAGCAGCAGATCAAGGCGTTCGTTGCCAAGGGCACGTTCCCGAGCCAGGTCGAGGCCCTCGAGAGCGACGAGCTCCTCGGCCAGACCAACGCGTTCTTCAACGACGCCCCCACCGGCGAGATCCTCGCCAACCGTGCGAAGGCGATCCCCGAAGCTCCGTTCAAGGGCCCGAACTACTTCGCGATCCAGCAGATGGTCTCTGACGCCATCAACCGTGTCGAGGTCGACAACACCGACGACGCCGACAGCTCCTGGGACAAGGCTCTGCAGAGCTTCTCGGAGCTCTTCGGATAGCATTGATCCGTACGGCTGGGGCCGGGCGTTACAGCCCGGCCCCACCGCGGTTCAGCAAAGGAGATCCATGTCAACGAAGACCACCCCCATGGTTGGTGCCATCCAAACGGGGAAGCCGGACCTCAAGGCCCGGCTGAACCGCCTCGACATGAAGGTGTCCCCCTACCTCTTCATCTCGCCCTTCTTCATCCTCTTCCTCGTCGTCGGCCTGTTCCCCCTGGGGTACACCGCGGTGGTCTCCCTGCATGACTGGGGACTCATCGCGGGTCGCGGGGACTTCGTCGGGTTCCAGAACTTCGTCGACGTCCTCGGCCAGCCGCGGTTCTACACGGCACTGCGCAACACGTTCAGCATCTTCCTGCTGTCCTCGGTGCCCCAGATCATCGCGGCCATCGCCATCGCGGCGGTGCTCGACCAGAACATCCGTGCCAAGACGTTCTGGCGGATGGGAGTCCTGCTCCCCTACGTGGTGGCACCCGTCGCGGTGTCCCTCATCTTCTCCCGGCTCTTCGCCGACCAGTCCGGCATGATCAACGAGATCCTCGGAAACTTCGGGATCGAGCCGATCCGCTGGCACGCAGATGTCCTCGCCAGCCACGTCGCCATCGCCTCGATGGTCAACTTCCGCTGGACGGGCTACAACACCCTGATCGTCCTCGCAGCGATGCAGGCGATCCCCCGGGATGTCTACGAAGCAGCCATCATCGACGGCGCAAGCCGTCTGCGCACGTTCTTCTCCGTCACCATCCCGATGCTCCGGCCCACGATCATCTTCGTGATCATCACCTCCACCATCGGTGGCCTGCAGATCTTCGACGAGCCCCGGCTCTTCGACCAGCTCGGCCAGGGTGGAGCGGACCGGCAGTGGATGACCCTCACCATGTTCCTCTACGAGGTCGGGTGGGGTCCGCAGAAGAGCTTCGGGCGGGCTTCCGCTGTCGCCTGGCTCCTGTTCCTCATCATCATCGTGTTCGGTGCGATCAACTTCTACCTGACACAACGAATCGCTGACTCCGGAACCAAGACTGGAGGCAAGAAGTGAGCTCCCAGAACGTGCAACAGCCCCCGGTCACCGTCGTCGAGCAGACAGCCGGCAAGGGCGCGGCACGGGCAGCAGCTCGTCGCCAGCGCAGCCAGAGCTGGGGCGCCGAACGCCGGCCTCGTTGGGTCACCTACGTGATCCTCGGCCTGGTCATCGCGATCTCCGCCTACCCGCTGTACTTCGCGTTCCTGCTGGCGTCCTCGGACGCCGTCACGATCGCCCAGAACCCGATCCCGTCGCCCATTCCGGGCGGGAACTTCATCGAGAACATGAACAGGGTGCTGGACGCGGACATCAAGTTCTGGACCGCGTTCTTCAACTCCCTCATCGTCGCCGCAGTCACCTCGCTGTCAGTGGTGCTGTTCGCGACCCTCGCGGGATTTGCGTTCTCCAAGCTCCAGTTCCGGGGACGCGCCGGACTCCTCGTGTTCGTCATCGCGACGATGGCGGTTCCCACCCAGCTCGGTGTGGTGCCGCTGTTCATCCTGATGTCCGAACTCGGCTGGGTCGGGCGGCTCGAGGCGGTCATCGTGCCGGGTCTCGTCACCGCCTTCGGCGTGTTCTGGATGACGCAGTACCTGGAGAGCGCGCTGCCCTACGAGCTCGTCGAGGCCGCGCGCATCGACGGCTGCTCACTGATCAAGGCGTTCTGGTACGTCGCCCTCCCGGCCGCACGGCCGGCGGCGACCATGCTGGCGCTCTTCACGTTCGTGGCCTCGTGGACGAACTTCTTCTGGCCATTCATCGTGCTGGGTCCATCCAACCCGACCCTGCCGGTGGCCGTGCAGCTCCTCCAGGCCTCGTTCTTCAAGGATCTCTCCTTGATCATGGCGGGCGTCACGGCCGCGACGATCCCACTCATCATCCTGTTCATCTTCGCCGGGCGGCAGCTCGTCTCCGGCATCATGGCCGGTGCTGTGAAGGGCTGAGTGGGAACAATGACGTGGGCGCGCACGCGCGGGGTTCGTCCGCATCCCGCGCGTGCACGCCTACGGTGCGGGAGTCGGCACTGCCTTCGGTGCTGTCGACTCCCGCACCACCATGTCAACGGACAGGACCAGGTGGTTGACACCCCGCAGGTCCGGAATCCCCTCGAGGTGATTCGCCGAGAGGTCCGGACGGACACGTGCCAGCAGGAGGCGCACCATCGCGCGGCCCTGCAGGACGGTCCGCTGGCGGACGGTCGTCAGGGGCGGTGCGGTGAAGCCGGCGACCTCGATGTCGTCGAACCCCACCAGCGCCACGTCCTCGGGGATGCGCTTCCCCGCGTCCCGCAACGCCTTCAGTGCGCCAAGGGCCGTGAGGTCGGATGCCGCGAACAGCGCGTCGAGGTGGGGCGCGCGGGCCAGCAGGCGCTTCGTCGCAGCCTCGCCGCCCTCCTGGGTGAAGTTGCCGTACTCGACCAGGTCGGGATCGAAGGCGTCACTCAGGCCCTCCCGGAAGCCGTCGAGGCGGTCGAGGCCCGCGGTCATGTCCTGCGGACCGGTGACGGTGCCGATCGCCGTGCGGCCGAGCGAGCGGAGGTGCTCCGCCGCCATCCGTGCTCCCCCGGTGTTGTCGTTGTCCACGTAGGGCACCACGACCCCGGGCTGCATGGGACGGCCACCGATGACGAGCGGAACGTTCGCCGCGAGCAGCGCGGGCGGCAGCGGATCCACCGACTCGTGCTCGGAGATCAGCAGCACGCCGTCGACGGCGCCGGACGTGACGTACCGGCGCACCCGCGCCATGTCCTCGGGGGTCTGCGCCATCATCACCACGAGTTGGAGCCCGGCGGCTCCGACCTCGATGGTGGCTCCCCTGACGATCTTGCTGAAGAACGGGTCTCCGAACACCCGCACGTCGGGCTCGGAGGCCACGAGTGCGATCGTGTCCGTGCGGCGCGTGACGAGCGTCCTGGCGGCACGGTTCGGCTGGTAGCCAAGTGCCTTGATCGAGCCCTCGACCCGGGCCCGGAGGTCGGCTGCCACCGAGGGGACACCGTTGATCACCCGCGAGGCGGTCGCACGGGACACGCCCGCATGCGCAGCCACCTGCTCGAGGCTGACGCGAGTAACGGTGTACACGAGGCCCGATCCCTTCCCTGTCCCGACGCGAAAATTTTCCATCGTCTCAATGATGGAACCACAGGCCCCACCAGTGCTCAATACGTGGACACATTTAGTGGCGCACAACACTTGTCGGCAGCCCGACGACATGCCATGCTGAGAGAGCGCTCTCTCATGTATGAAGCATCTCACACCTGTCAATACACTCGTTGAGTTATCGTCAGAGAGCGCTCTCTGACTCCCTGACCGGCGGAAAGGCCCGCCCAGACAGACCCGAGGAAGGTCCCGATGACCACGGCACCAGTCCAGCAGCACACCGACAGCACGGTCATGGAGGGCCAGGGGCGCGATGACGCCGCCCTGGTCGACCTGTACGGCCGCCGCTTCCACCGCATCCCCGGCTACGACCGGATGCCCCCCTTCTTCATGACGCTGGTCAGCTCGAGCGACGTCTGGCTCTTCATCTCCAGCACGGGCGGACTGACCGCGGGGCGCGTGGACGCCGAGCACGCCCTCTTCCCCTACTACACAGATGACAAGGTGGCCGAGAGCGCCGGCCGCACCGGCGGCCTGAGCCTGCTGCGTGTCACCACCGGGGACACCGCGGCACACTGGCGGCCGTTCGCCGAGGTCCGGCCGGGTGACCCCGCAGTCGAGCGCACCCTCTACAAGGACGTCCTCGGCACCACCCTCGTCTTCGAGGAGGTCCGACCGGACCTCGGCCTGCGACTCAGGGTGACGTGGGAGACCAGCGCACGCTACGGCGTCGTGCGGAGTTGCGAACTGACGGCGGTGGGTGACCAGCCGTGCGAGGTCGAGGTGGTGGACGGTCTCGTCAACCTCCTCCCGGCCGGCACGAGCCAGCAGGTGCAGAACGAGCTGAGCAACCTCCTCGACGCCTACAAGCGCAGCGAACTCGACACGGAGACGGGTCTCGGGATCTTCCACCTCAACGCCTCCCTCACGGACCTGGCCGAGCCCAGCGAGTCGCTCCGGGCGAACGTGGCCTGGCAGGTGGGCCTACCGGACGCCACCCGTCTCCTCTCCACCCGCCAGCTCCGTGCGTTCCCCGGTGACCTGGCCGAGGAGAGCGAGGTTCGCGGCGAGCGTGGCGCCTACCTCCTGGCCACCCGGCTCTCCCTGGCCCCCGGCGAGACCCGGGCGTGGCGCATCGCCGCCGATGTGGACCGCGACGCGGCCGACGTCGTCGCCCTCCTTACGGAACTCCGCGATCAGGAGCGGCTCGCCGCGGACCTCGAAGCGGACATCACGCGCACCCGCGACGAACTCGCGGCGATCCTCGCCGCGACGGACGCCGCGCAGCTCACCGGCGACGAGGTCGCGACCGCCCACCACGTGGCCAACGTGCTGTTCAACACCATGCGCGGCGGGCTGCCCGCGGACGGCTACACGGTGGGCGCCGACGACGTCCGGGCCTTCATCGCCGAGCGCAGCCCCGCGACGGCGCGCCGGTGCGCGGCCATCCTCGCGGACCTGCCGGACCAGCTGCGGGCGGACGAACTCGTGGCGCGCGCCGGGGACGACCCGGACCTCTGGCGCCTCACCATGGAGTACCTCCCGCTCACCTTCAGCCGCCGGCACGGGGACCCGAGCCGGCCGTGGAACAAGTTCCGCATCGCGCTGAGGGACAAGCACGGCAACCCCAAGCTCGAGTACCAGGGGAACTGGCGGGACATCTTCCAGAACTGGGAGGCCCTGGCCTGGTCCTTCCCCGAGTACGTGGAATCGATGATCACGGTCTTCCTCGACGCCACCACGGCGGACGGCTACAACCCCTACCGGATCTCCCGGTCCGGCATCGACTGGGAGACTCCAGAGCCGGAGAATCCCTGGTCCAACATCGGCTACTGGAGTGACCACCAGGTCATCTACCTGCTGAAGCTCCTCGAGACCTCCGAGCGCTTCCACCCCGGCCGGCTCCGCGAGCTGGTGGGCAAGGCCATGTTCACGCACGCGGACGTCCCCTACCGCATCGCCTCCTACGAGCAGACGCTCGCCAACCCCTACGACACCATCACCTTCGACGAGGCCCACCAGGCCGCCGTCGAGGAGCGGGTGAAGGAGGAGGGCGCGGACGGGCGCCTCGTCCACACCGCGGACGGTGACCTGGTCCGGGTCACGCTCGCCGAGAAGCTCCTCCTCATCCTGCTGGCCAAGCTGGTCAACCTCGTTCCCAGCGGCGGCATCTGGATGAACACCCAGCGTCCCGAGTGGAACGACGCCAACAACGCGCTGGTGGGCCGTGGCCTCTCCGTGGTCACGCTCGCCTACCTCCGCCGCTACCTGCCGTTCGTCCGCGAGCTCCTCGATGGCGACATCACCGTCACGCCGGAGCTGCGCGAACTGCTCGGCACGGTCCTGGACGTGCTGACGGAGCACGCGAGCGACGACGTCGACGACGTGCGCCGTCGTGCCGTCATGGACGCCCTCGGGGCGGCCGGGACCGCCTACCGCGAGCGGGCGTACGCGGGCCTGACGAACGAGCGGGTGACGGTGAGCGCCGGCGAGGTGCGTGCCCTCCTCGACCTGGCCGAGGACCACGTGGAGTCCTCCCTGCACGCCAACGCCCGCGACGACGCCCTGTACCACTCGTACAACATCCTGGACCTCTCGCCCGGGAAGGCTGCCGTCCGGTACCTCACGGAGATGCTGGAGGGGCAGGTGGCGGTGCTCTCGAGCGGGCTGCTGACCCCCGAGGAGTCCGTGGCCCTGCTGCGGTCACTGCGCGAGAGCGCTCTCTACCGCGCGGACCAGCACAGCTACATCCTCTACCCGAACAAGGAGCTGAAGAGCTTCCTGGGCCGGAACACGTTCAGCGCGGAGCGGGCCGCGCAGTGCCCGCTCGTGGGCGCGCTGGCCGCCGCCGGGGACCGGAGCATCGTGGTGAAGGACGTGGAGGGCAACTTCCACTTCGCCGCCCACATCCGCAACTCGCGGAGCGTGGAGGATGCGCTGGACGCGCTGTCCTCGGATGCGAACCTCCGCCGGGTGGTCGAGCGGCACCGGGACGAGCTGCTCGCGCTCTTCGAGGACGTCTTCAACCACGCCTCGTTCACCGGGCGGTCCGGATCGTTCTTCGCCTTCGAGGGGCTCGGGTCCATCTACTGGCACATGGTCTCCAAGCTGCTGCTGGCCGT
>RZYE01000402.1 GCA_009930425.1 Actinomycetota bacterium
GGCCACCTACCTGCCCGCAGGCAGGAGGGCTGCCGGTCCCACGCCCTGTGCCGCCGGGGCGCTCTTCCCCGTGGTGCTGGCCATGTTCCTCTTCGAGGGCGCACTCGCCACCCCGGTCAGTGCCGTGCTCGCCACGGTGCTCGTGGGTGCGGGCCTCGCCCAGCGCGTGTTCGGCGCGGGCGCCTGCTCCGCCTGACGCCAGCCGGAGGGTCCGCCGGCCTCACCTGCCCGCCCGACGGCGGCGCCGCCTCCGCCTGACGACGACGCCGCCGCTCAGGCCGCGTCGTCGTCGATCCAGAGGAACTCCCAGAGGTGACCGTCGGGGTCGGTGAAGCACCGCGAGTACATCGACCCGTGGTCCTCGGGCTCGCGCGCCTCGGTGGCACCCGCCGCCAGGGCGCGCTCCACCAACTGGTCCACGTGGAACCGCGAGTCCAGTGTGAGACTCGTCACGGTCTCGACCGCGGCCGAGGCGTCCACCGGGCCCTTCCCCGCGAGCTCGCGGAACGAGCGCTCGCCCAGGAGCATCACCCGGATGTGGGGGGAGACGGCGAGGCAGAGCGCATCCTCGCTGGTCAGGCGCTCGTCGATCCCCCAACCGACCGCATCCCAGAAGTCGCGCGCCGCCGGGAGGTCGGGGGAGGAGAGGTTGACGAACACCATCGGTTCGCGCGGGCTCATGGCAACCACGATAGGGGCTGGCGCCAGCGGTCGCCGCGATCCGGCGCTGGCGATAGTTTCGAGGCATGCGAATCCGACAGGGGGGCTACGACGACCTCCGAGCCATCCTCCAGACCGGCCTGCGCATCAACTCCCGGGTGAAGCCCGAGCACATGGTGGTGGCGGAGGATGACGAGGGGAAGCTCGCCGGCTTCGCCTACTGCTTCCTCTCCGGCCTGCACCGTGAGCGCTACTGGGTCACCACCCGCGTCTGCGATGGCTACCGCCGCGAGGGCCTCGGCACCGACCTGGTCCGCGAACTCGGCAAGGTCAGGGACGAGGACAAGCCCTTCTACGTCAAGATGCGCGAGGACAACCCGGCGCTGGAGTGGATCCGCTCCTTCGGCGGCGTGGACTTCCAGGTGTGCCCGCCCATGACCCTCCCCCTCACCGAGCCGGCCACGGTCCAGTGGCTCGAGTCCCTCCCCGCGGACGGGCGCGTGGTCCCCGGCACCTCCCTGACCGACGACCAGCTCATCCACTCCTTCTCCGCCATGTACGAGTGGGTGCACGAGGACTGGTTCCCGGTCACCTCGCGCGCGGACGTCGAGCGCGTCTACGCCGAGGAGATCCGCAAGGACCTGGACCGCGAGCTGTCCCACTTCGCGGTGGTGGGCGACGACGTCGTGGCGGGCGTGTTCGTCTTCGGCACCCCTGCCGGCGAGGCCCTCGACGCCGTCGCCGAGACCATCACCCGCGACGCCCCCGACGGCGATGCCGCCCTCGCCGGCTGCGTGCGTGCGACCGCCCGGCTGGCGTCCGAGCGGGGCTGGGCCGAACTCGCCTTCGACGGGCACCGCGACGACCCGCACCTGTACCCCCTGCTCTCCGGCGCCCCGAAGCTCACAGGGGACACCATGTACTACATGGAGTACGAGCCGCCCCGCGACTGAGCTCCGGCGGGCTACGGTCCGATCAGCTCAGTCCCGCGGCGGCGCCTGATCCCGCCGCGAGCAGATCCAGTGCGCGACCATCGCGGTCCAGCCGGTCTGGTGCTGGGCGCCCAGGCCCTGGCCGTCGTCGCCGTGGAAGTACTCGCTGAAGACGGGGTGGGGATCCCACAGCGGCCCCGACGGGAAGTCCCGCGGGGTGGAGGGACGCCGTCCGTCCG
>RZYE01000403.1 GCA_009930425.1 Actinomycetota bacterium
TGGCGGAGGTGGTAGCTGGTGGAGCCGGTGGACTCGCCGGTGCGCTCGGCCAACATCGAGGCGGTCATGGGCGTGGAGCCGATGAGCTCGAGGATCCGGATGCGCAGGGGGTGGGCCATGGCCTTGAACATGTCGGTGGTGGCCGGTGTGGCGTCACGGAGCGGCTGCATGGTGCAAAGGTAGCGCTGCAAAGATATCTTTGCAAGGGTTTCTTTGGACCCCCGCGGCATGGAGGCTCCGTTGCCGCGGGCGTTCCGGTTGGTGGATGCGCCTCAGCCCTCGGCGAGCCGCGCAGAGGCTGCGTGGTAGGCGGCAGCGAGCTCGGCGGCGTCCACCACGTGGTGGGCGTAGCGGCACCCGAGACCGTTGGGCGCGAGCGCGATCCACTCGGCGTCCCAGTGTGGGCGGGCGGCTGCGAGCAATGAGCCGTGCAGCGTTCCCGAGGCGGAGGTCACGCGCCACCACGGCACGAACGAGCCATACTCGCGCATGATCCGGCCCACCTGGCGGGGACCGGTCCCCACGAGGGAGGCGATCAGGCCGTACGAGGCCACCCGCCCCGGCGGGATCTGCTCGACGGCGAGCAGCACGCGCTCCACCACGAGGTCGTCCACGGGGCCACGCTAGCGGGCCGCCGCGTACCCGCTGCACAGGTTCCGGGCCAACGTCCAGCTTCGCGTGGTACGAAAGCACAATGAATGCCTCGCTTTCCCGGAACGGTTCGTTCCGCGCTCGCCCCGGTGCGCGCGCCACCGCCCTCGGCGGCGCCCTGGCGGTGACCCTCGCGCTCGCCGCCTGCGGTTCCTCCGGCGAAGACGGCGCCGCCACGTCCCCGGCAGCGTCCGGCACCGCCGCTCCCACCACGGCTGTCGACATCCCGGCGCCCGAGGCTGGTCTCGCCCGCGACCCTGCCGCCCCCGTCCCCTCGAGCGCCCTCTTCGCCGGCGTGGAGGAGGCCTGGACGGTCCCGGGTACCGCGATGGCGGACACGGCAGGCTCACTCTCCGCGGACCGCAGCATGATCGGCATGTGGACGGCCGAGGACCCGACCATGCTCCAGGTGTTCGAGGTGGCCGCCGGGCAGTCGGAGCCGTTGTGGGAGGGCCGGTGCATGACCGCCCACTGGTGGGGCAACCTCCTGTACTGCGGGAAGGACGTGGTGGATCCGCGGACGGGCCAGGAGCGGGAGCGCCCCCACGGCTACGGCACCTACGCCGGCGGCAATGCGGCGGTCCTGGTGGTGCGCGAGGACGGCCGCTGGATTGCGTACGACTCCACGCTCACCGAGGTGTGGCGGGCCGATGTGGTGGGCGACGGCAATGTGTACGGCTTCCCGGACCTGCCGGTGGCGTTGGCGGTGGACATGACCACGTTCGCCTTCCACACCGTGGACCTGCGGACCGGCGAGGTCACCCCCACGGCCACGACCGTGCTGGCGGCGGACGGCTACCTCGAGGCGGAGGACGAGGCCGGGCCGCTCGTGGCCCGGGACTTCGCCGGTACCGTGCTCGGCGAGCTGCAGATAGGAGCACCCGAGTGCATCCCGCCGTACGGTGAGCGCCAGGTGCTGGCGGATCGTCTGGAGTGCCCGGCGGACTACGAGGGAGACGTGGACATCAACGGCCTGAACGGCTTCCTCCTCCGCGCCGAGGGCTCACCCAAGGCGCTCGAACTCGCCGCCACGGGATTCACCGTGGACGGTGAGGCCTTCGAGGCGGGCGATCGCGGGTTCCTCATGGCGTGGATGTTCGGCGATGAGGATCACTTCCTCGCCCGCTTCGACGCCGGATGGGGGCTGTACGCCACCGGCTCCCCTGACCCCG